>JAFSTJ010000442.1 GCA_017450525.1 Victivallales bacterium
CAGCTTCAAGCATTTTCTTATAGGCCCAAAGCTCGTACTCCATCATGCGCCTGGTCGAGAATATCCTATCCACATGTCCTTCTCTATACTGGTATCTGGTCGCCCACTCAGCCTTGTGGTACTGATATGCCTCATCCTGCATGTTAATCAAGGACTGACAGGAATATTTTATCACGGCATCAGCAGTCATGCCGACCTGCATGAAGCGTGTCTGCATTTCATTCAAAGCCCTATTAATTGAATTGTTATCAACCTTTCCACGCACTCTCAATTGCTGCGCCTTGAGCTTTTCCCTGGCATCTGTATCAATCTTCTGCATTATATACAAGGGCACCTGCCTTTTCCTAATTGTTTCCCTGAACGCCTTTGCGTAGGAATAGTCCTTGTTGTTGGGAATGACACAGAAAGCATCAAAAAAACCTAAATCACTGCCGCTCTCGCAAATCTGGACAGCCTTCATCCCTGGCAATTTGCTGCCCAATTGGAAGCTCCAGTTGCGCCACTCCTTCAAGAGAGGCTTCACAGGAGTCACCTGGAACGCAAATGAAAAGTCCACAGCGGCACCTGGCTTGCCGAACTTCAGGTTGATTATGTCACATTGCAGCTCCAATGTGTCCCCATTGCGGAATATGTGCAGCATGGGCTTGCCGTCCTCCAACGCAAAGCCCATTGGCGAATCAAAAAGCAGGCAAATGCCACGATATTCGCCGCCAACCCAGACATATGGCACAAATTCGCCTGGCACCACCGTTACACCTTGCTTGTTCTTCCAGCGAAGCATATTTTCCGAGGTCCAGACACAACCTTCGCCATTTGGAATATAGCCACCAGGATTGCCTCTTGCTCCGTCCACGAGGGCATGCATAAGCGTGGTTTCACTTGTCTTCAAAGGTATTCTCAATGTGAGTTTTTCCGCCAGAGCATCCTTTGGGGGGGTGAAGCGAACCTTCACCAAAGCAAAGCCATCATAGTCCCATTCTGTGCTTGCCTGATATTTCCATGCGCCGAAATCAGCCCTAGACTTCGTAACAACTCGATTAGGCGCTTTCTTGACGATTTGCAGTTTTGAGTTCTTCTCCACCAGCAATTTGCCCTGGCAATGGAGTTCAAAATGCATAGGCGCGGCAAGGATATCATTTCCCATGGAGTTGACTTGTTTCAGCAATCCGTTTTCTGCCAGGAAATGCTTTCGCTGCACAGTTGAAAGCACATTGGCTTCATTCACCTCAATAGGAGTAAAAGGAGGAAGTATTTTATTGGAGATACCAATCTTGTTGTTAAGCCACTCGAAGTTTTTTTCCTCGAATGAGAAAGCATTGTCCATTCTCCTTTCGCCCGCATCCTCCTTTAAAAGCAGGTTTCCCGTGTATTTGCCGAAAGGTCTCTTTGGGGGGAGATGAACCATTGCCTTCCAGGAATTGTCATTTTGCAGGACAAAATCCCCTGCAAACACTTTGCCTTCCGGAGACACAATCTCGCATTTTGCTGATTTCGCCTTCCCAAGGGCACTTAATATGACAGAACATTTTGCATTTTCAGGATAATGGCGAAGATAAAGATTGCCAATTCCATCAAGCATAATGCTTTCCGTAACAGGGCCGCCTCCAAGTTGCCCGCCTAGCTTGAATGGAACGTAGCTACGTCTGAAGACCTCGCCATATTTGGGATGGCTAACATGAAGACTCACATACTTCCCGCTATTGTCATTTAGTATATTTTGAGCCTCATTGGGCTTGTTCACAATAAAGGTCTTGTCCTTATTGTAGCATCTTGCAGAGAAAGACAAGGCCCCATCGCCATTGCACCTCAGCTGAAAAATTCCCCGGCACAGGCTGGTGTCGATGCCATGCAGGCGCACACCACCGAAACCATATACGCTTTTGACCTGAAGCATACTCTTCACATCCCTAATGTCCTTCTGCCCAGTGAAAGAGGCATATCCAAGCCCTCCTGCCACGAAATTCCTTGCGCAATTGAAACGAAACTCCTCTGGATTGATGCCAGGGATGCTTTTCCATGGAATGCGCAGCTCCTGCTCCCAGTATCCATTCCTGATGCATCCATTGCACTCATAATTCAATTCAACCTTGCTGCCCTTTGCCGCCTTGTGGCATATTGCCTCTCTGACATTTGAGCTGTTAACGAGTATCTGGTATATCAATGGCTCGGTGGCGGAGGCGACAAAGAATTCCATGCAATCGTCATTGCAAAGATGCTGTTTGGGCTTGTTCTGGAACTGGTACACCAGCCCACCGTCAGGATCGCTGTTTTCCACGCTCATTCTTGCTGCCAGGAAGAGAGCCTCCTCATCGGCAGTCAGATATATCTCCACATCTCTGTTCACAAGGAAATTCTTTTGCTGAAGAAGCAAACCTCCAACAAGACTTGACAGTGCATATTCATCTTCATTGATTTTTCCATCCACCACAATTGGTGATTTACCTTTGAGATGCGGGATAGACACTTTGTCGCCAAATGCACAAAGACACATCAATGTCAAAAAAAGAAATAATCTCTTCATTGTTTTTTTCCCCATTAAAATTTTGTTTCCCAGCTTTTGCCGCGTTCAACAGGAATTATTCCATCGTCCTTTTCACCAGTGACAGAGGTGACACTGAAATTACTGAGCTTAAGATTTCGTGTGAATGTGGCGCAGAGGGGACTTTTGCCCTTTACTATGCCTTCAACGTCTACAAGCTCCACATCAACCAGATTTGTGCTTGCCGTACCCAGCAGCGTCACAGGAAGGCATGCATTGAATCTTACATGCCTGAATGCAAAGCCCCCGAACCTGCGAAGCTCTATGCTCGGGGACACAAACATTTTTATCGGCGAGTTTCCGCATTCAATGTCAATGTCCTCGAATGTGAGATTGTCAGTGTATAGGTAGCCTTTGCATCCCATGCGCAGATAATGGTACGGTGCCTCGCAGCGTATGCCATGCCCATGCCCTTTTATGCTGAGCCTGCTGAAATGGCAATCCCTTATGGTGTCATCACTGGGACATCCAATTCTTATGCCCGAACATGCGCTGTCCAAACAACAGTCATGCACAACCAGATTGGAGCAAACAGAAGGCTTCGATTTATCAAAACGTATGGCTCTCACAGCGATGCAATCATCACCTGTACGGAAATCCGTATCCTGAATTGTGACATTCTGGCAAGAATCCACATCAATGCCATCATTGTTAATCATTCTTTGGTCACCATGAATCTTCACATTCCGCACCATTACATCCTGGCAGTTGGACATCCAGAATGTCCAACCTGGTGCATCCAGCATTGTGACACCCTCTATGAGCACATTCCTGCACCTGTACAACTGCATGATTCGGGGACGCGGCCAGGATGGCTTTTGAAACATATGTGCCCCTGGAGCCAATTTTGTGTCAAAGAACGCAAGACCATTGCCATTTATTATGCCATGGCCAGTCACTGACACATTTTCACTATTCTCGCAGGCAATTATGCATTTCTTGCTGTCTTCAGGCGAGGCCAGAAGACCTTTTGGAGAAAAATCGTCATAGTCATCGGGATTTGTCGATCCTGATATTACAGAGCCTTCCTCCAGATGAAGCTCCACATTGCTACGAAGATAGATGGTGGCGCAGGCATGCACCCCTGGCGCCAAACTCACACGGCCACCACCAGAGGCGTATGCCCTGTCTATGGCAGGCTGTATTTCATTGTCAAAAACTGTGATCTCCATTTTCATACTTTGCCCCAAAAGTCTTACTGCTCATTTTCCTGGAGGCGCGTACTTCGTGTCATTGGGCCGTGGTATTTTGGGACAGTGGAAATTGCTTGTCACAATGTTGTCTGGCATATACTCTGTAGTGTATGAGGCCATCTTCATTTTGCCATCGACTATTTCGAAAACAAAAAGGCAACAATTCCATAAATAGCCTTCCACTTGTGTTCCATAGATGCGGTTAAGCATTTCAACCAGAGCCTTCACAGTTGCTCCATGCCCCACCAACAGCAAATCCGAACTGGTGCTTTCCAAGAGACGCAGAAGCGCATCCTCCACACGAAGCCGCAACGCCTGCTCATCCTCACTTGAGACGCGCCAGGCAGGAGGCAGCACACCACATGTCAAACCTGGAAAACGCTCCTCAACTTCAGCATTTGACATTCCCCGCGGATAAGATTTCTCGCCTTTGTTCTCTTCCTGAAAACCAGGCTCCAATTTGATTTTCTTGCCTAGAAGCTTTGCAGTGAAACTGGCAGTCTGTATTGCGCGGTAAAGCGGAGAAGAATATATTTCTCCTCGGAAATTGCATTTTTCCACCAGATGCTTCGCAAGAAGACGCGCCTGTTCCTTGCCAAGTTCTGTCAGTTTTTCCTCCTGCGTGTCAGCGTCATAGCATAATTTATATCCAACCTGACCATGCCTGACAACATATATTGTGCGGGCTGGAATATTCGAGACAAAAAGCATAATCAGCAATAAGACGTACCTCATTGTCTATCCCCTATTTAATTTCGTGAAGCCTAATCTTGTACCTGTAATTTCTGTAAGTCTGTACACCTCCGCCGTTTACATGCCCATCAAACCAAAGGGCATTGGCGAAATTGTTATGACGAAACTCCACTTTGTTCTCGCCAGCTGCGCTGTTTGCCTCAGTTATGGTGAATGGATATGTGTCCACTGTGAAATCCGCAGTAAGATTGACGGTAGCCTTGTTGCGCTCCGTATCGGCTGCATTCAAGGTGTTTCCAGGCTGAGTGACATTGCTTATGTGCACGCCTCCTTTGCCTCCCGTATAGCTTGGGCTTGCGTTTGATTCCATATAAGGCACACCCTTGTAGGTACTGCAAGTGTAAGTATTCCAGCCATAAGACCAGCATTTCTTGCCAATATCGCCGCCAACACTGTCATCCTCTCTTCTTTTTACATCATCGGGGCACATGAAAGGGCCTGCCGCCTTTTCGCTGGTGGAGGCCGCAGCAACAGACAAGCCGGTGACTGAAGACAATGCAGCCATTCGCCCAAGATCAAGGCTGCAATCCTCACGGGGCAACAGGTATCCTGCATTGTCGTCAATGTAAAGCATTACATAAGTGCCGATGGTCTTAAGATTGTTGGTGCATTGTATGGATCTTGCCTTTGATCTGGCCTTGCTCAACGCAGGCAACAGCATCGCCGCAAGCACGGCAATTATGGCTATTACAACCAGCAGTTCGATCAACGTGAATGAAAAGTTCTTCTTTGAGACACTGAGCATTGCAGCCCCCTTTTGTTTAAATTTTCATTGAAAAATTATAAAAACCTATTAATTCTAGAACTTTTCAGTAAGATACATATTAAAATATAATTTTCAAATTTAGGATGTGTTTTTTTTCACAGA
>JAFSTJ010000443.1 GCA_017450525.1 Victivallales bacterium
GACAGCGGCAAGATTCTATGCGCGAATCCTTTTGCGGATGTGCTGCCTCGTGACGGGGACTACAACTCCAAGGAACCGCTGGAGCCAGAGCAGGTCAGCGCCCTGATTGGCGCGGCTGATGGCGAGATGAAGGTGCTTTTCATGCTGGGATATTACACTGGCCTGCGAATGGGTGACTGCTGCACTCTGCGCTGGGTGGAGGTGAAGCCCGCCCGTGGCGTGATCGAGCGTCTGCCAAACAAGACTGGAAGGCGCAGCAGGGACAAGTCCCAGGCGATTGTTAAGGTTGGCATCGCGCCTGTTCTGCTGGATGCTCTGGATGCTCTGCCAAGAAACGGGG
Source organism: Victivallales bacterium (assembly GCA_017450525.1). Taxonomy (GTDB): domain Bacteria; phylum Verrucomicrobiota; class Lentisphaeria; order Oligosphaerales; family Oligosphaeraceae; genus RGIG3456. The sequence continues at coordinate 341 of JAFSTJ010000443.1, forward strand.
AATATGTGCTGCCTGGCCTGGCAAAGATGTATCTGGCGAAGAAGGAGTATCTTGTCACCAACAGGGTGAACCGCGTATTCGAGAAATGCGGCATCGCAACCAGGGTGGAGGGCACCGGCGGGCGTTATGGCTATGATGCCGAAGGCAACAGGATATACATCAAGGGCGAGTGCCGCGCAATCGTGCGATATGGCTTCCACTCGCTGCGGTACAGCTATATTTCGCACAATGCCGAGGCTGGCACGCCAATGGGCATCATCCAGCGCAACGCGGGGCACTCGTCCCGCATGATGACAGAGCATTATCTGAAGATCTCCGATGCGGCTGCCAGGCAATATGCCGAAGCGCTGAAACTGCCAGACAAAAATGAGGACGGCGCAGGTGGAAGAATTGAAAGGCCCTGTACCGCCCTCAGGGAAAGGCTGTTGAATTTGTGTTGCCAACTTCCAGATGACTTGCTAGAGCGTGCGATTGAGTTGCTTAAAAATACCTCGGCAAGCCATTGACGCAAGTGCCAATAGTATGTGAGTGCCAGGACGCTCACTCGGTTGGGCGCCGCTTCAGGCTAAAACACAAGGGCAGATATGACTGTCATTCTTCCTTGGTGTTTTCCTTTGCGTTTTCCTTGACGTATTCTACTGCAAGGTATTTGTCCACTTTGGCTAGATCCACCAAGTAGCCTGTGACCTGCCTGCCAATGGTTCGCCTGATTTTTCGAATTCCCTTGACGGTGCCTGTCTTTTGGTCATACTGGATGCCGTCGTTGTCATCTATCTCCATTTCCCAGGACGAATTCTCCCTGCTGCAATCGACTATGGCAATGCCGTTGATGTAACTGATTTCGCCATATTCTGTGGTGCCCAGTTTGACTTGCTTGCCAATGGTGAACACTGCGGGGTTGTGGCTGCAACCCGCGCAGAAGATTATCAGTGCCGCAAAAGCGATGATGCTTATTTTCCTCATGTGTAAATTCTCCTTCAGTATGCGGCAATGACCGTGCGCAACCTGGCGATTATGGGCTCCCACTGCTCCTTGTTCCCACCAAGGAGTTCCTTTGAAAAGCGGCGGTTGAGCTTCTTTAGCGCGGCCAGCTGCTCGGCTTCGGCGACAGAGCAGTCTGGCAGCAGTTCATACAAGGCATTAAGCATGGTCTTGATGTCTCTATAACGGGCGCTCTCTATAACAGACAAGGCATTTATAAGTACAGTGACTGCCTCGTCGTTCGAGATGCCAAGTTTCTTGCGCATTGTTGTGTTCTGGGCAATCACTCCGCAGTGATGAGACTTTGCCCGTAGCGAGAATTCGTATGCCTCACGCAATATTGAAATTGC
>JAFSTJ010000444.1 GCA_017450525.1 Victivallales bacterium
CTCCCTTCGGCGGTTTGCAATCGCGCGGAGCGGGATATGATTTCTGCTTCGGGGTTTTCAACAGCTGGCAGAGCCCATACCCTCCGGCAAGGCTGATGCCCCAAAGGAATAGCGCCGTGAAAAGCAGAGGAAAATGCCAATCATCATGCTCGAAATGCATTGCAAAAAAAGAGAACGTAAAAACGAATGCCAAGAAGGCCGTGCCCCCGGCATAAAGAATAATGAGCGTCACCAGTGCCCAGCGCTTCTTCCGGTTCAGCAGCAGAAACACGCCTCCGCAAAGAACAGAAAACAGCATATAGCCGAAACCAAACCTAATGGATTCCGGACTTCCGATCCGGCCATCGGGACCTCCGACAAAACAGACAGTGCTCCAAACCCAGGCAAACACGCCGACGGCAAGAAACGGGAGTGAAAGGACGATACGGATGATATCCCACAACGTTTTTGTCTGCGAGTTGTTCATGGATTTTAAATCTCAATTTATTTTCTGGGTTGAACTTTTTTTTGAACTTCTTGCCTTTCTCTGAAATTCAAGTTCTTCCTCTCTGTCTTTAATAGCCTGCTCTAAGTTCTTCCATGTGCTACGGATAGTTCCATCCTCCCACATCAGGAGTAATTCATGGCGTCTGTATTTCTTGCGCATGAATCGGAATATTCCCCACTTTTCGTTCGATTCCCAAAAGCATAGATATGGCGATTCTTGAGTTATGTCATGGTTGTATTTGATTTGTCTCAAAGGAGGGTTGGACTTCTTGAAATCGGAATCGGTAATCTGAAGAACAGTCAGCAGTTCCTCCATTGTTGAGGCTTCGGGAAAGAAGCCGTTCTTTTGCTTGTAGGAAGTAAGTGCTCTGCCAACTATTCGCAGGTTCCAGATGGCATTCATTGTATATTGAATATCAATGACTTCAAGTGCCGTCCTTGCAAATATAGGCAGGAAAATGGCCAGCACACCCAGAATAAGAGAAAACGTCAGCCATCTAAGATATTTCGCTTGCTTTTCCATCAAAACACCTCCTGCCAGAAAGGAAGTCCTCTCCAGGCATCAGCAAGGGTGTTGCCCCCAATGAGCTTGTTGTAATCAGTCACTCACTCCATGAGACTAATGAGACAGATGGGACTAATGGGACTAATGCTATGCAATTTCCCATCCGTCCCATAAGTCCCCATAACTCCCATAAGTCCCATAAGTCCCATAAATTCCATCTGTCCCATCTGTCCCATGGCGGAAACAGCAGATCATCAGTGTTCGCCTTGCTTCAATGGAAGCATTATGCGTATGTCATCCCGACGCTGTCGCCCATCACCACGAAGACTGAAGCTTACGCCATCGTCATCGCGTTTGTTTACGCCGCAGCTCCATATTTGAATGGCCTGCACTTTGTGCGGAGGGGTATCATCGTCAATGTCAAACGTCCAGCACTCACCAACTCGGTACTTCAGCGCCTCGCCAGTGAAAGGGTCCTCCAGCGGCGAGGGCAGTGACGCGGGATATGCACCAGTCCTTCGATGCTCCAGCAAAACGTCAATTATGCACTGCAATGCCCTGCCCAATGCAAGAAAGCGACGATAGGCATACAAAGGATAGTTCCAAAGCTCGTAGTACATGGAAACCATTATGCTTCCGCAATTGTATCTTGGGATTTCCAGAGAATCCTTTTCCAACGCACTGAACACGATTCGCTTCTCGTTGGCCTCCAGAAACCAGAATTGGGGAAACAACAAGCGCCCGAGACTGATTTGCAGCCATCTGCGCCAAACTGGCCTTTCCCAATGGCCTCCCTCCAGCGTCCGCAGAAAATAGAACAATGGATATATCGCGGGTCGAGGCTCCCCAGCCCAGAACAAGCCATCACGCTCTTCGAATTCCTGATTGTAAAACACGGCCTTGCAAAATGACACCCCCTCCAGGACCGCCTTGTATTCCGCCTCCATGTCACGTAGGCTCTCCTTTATCCGCAGCAGCAGTTCGTCCCCTGGCAAAGAGGAGGCGAGAATATCCCTGATTTGTCTAAAGTAAACTCCATGTATCCGCCAGCCGCTATTCAGAACGCCATGCTTCTGCAATTCAGTCCAGCACTCAAGCATCCTGCCCATTCGATTCAAGACGGCATCGACAAGCTCCATATTTTTGTTCTCCAGAGCAAAATGCAGACGCCATTGCTCAAGGTGGACAAACTCATATATCGTCTCCCCCACCTGGAGTTCATTGAAGTCCCCGATTTTGACGCATGGCACAGCGCCATTGAACATATCCTCTAACACAGGCAATTCAGCGAAATCCTCCAGTTGTTTCCTGCAAAGGGCCAGTTCTTTTGGCGAGAATGTCCTTGATGGATCCATTTCCACAATGTCACGCACATACTCTTCATCTGACTCAAAATCATTTTTGGGCTTCTCCCTCCTTTGCAGCAGTTCGCCTGCCTTTTTCCAGAAAGCGGTGTCGAGGGAGCAGTCCCGCTCCAGCCATTCGTCCCTTGCCTCCTTTGAGGGAGGGCGGCCATACCGTTGCTCAACGCCCGCGCAATGACTGTCAGCGGCGTGCTTTGTTGCAATCGCCATGACCAACGAGACAAGCCATACGGCTGCCACCGCCATCCATGCACGCAGGACGCCCTTGCCAACAACGCCCTTTTGCAGGCAGTTCAGAAAGCCGCCCAAAAAGCCATATCCAAGCAATGTCAAGGCAAACGCGGGAACTATGTATGCCGTCCAGTATTCTCCGTGCATCAATGGAACGACTATCGCAGACAGCAAACACAACGCAGCAAGGACGCCCAGGCAGAGCGCAGCCCAACTGCGCGTAGTTCCATTTTCCCGTATTTTTCTGCACAGTGTGAACAGCCGCGCCAGGCAAACCGCAGCGGCAAGCATTTCAAAGACAGCAACTAGCGGCATTCCAAAAAACATGATGAGGACAGGCCACAGCACGACATGGATAACATCCGAACCAGACTCCTGCATCAACACAAGCGGCATCGCAAAACTAAGTAGCGCGGACAGGCACCATGGCACCGTCAGTGCCAGCGTCGCATGAATAAAAGCCCCCTGCCCTGGCGCATCCCAATAGAAGAGTTTTTGGATGAGTTTTTTCAATTTCATTTAGCCTTAAAATGATTTTCTCTTCAACTGCCTCGTCTCATTTCGTCCACTCTATCTGCTCTGTTGCCTTGTACGCATCGACAATTACAGTGACAGTTGTCCACTGGTATGCCTCCACATTTGCCTTGAGACAATCTACGCAAATCCTCTCCAAATGCCGTCTATCCTGGACTGGCCTATCCACGGCAATCTCAATGTGATGGTGCATGAACTTGCGTCCGGAATAGATGCTATAGTTTTTAACGCCTGCATCCCTAAAGGCTGTCTCTTTCGATGAACATGGCATTCCTCTTTCATTTTTTTTCGTGCAATTTTGGATTTGCCCCAAAAATGCACGAAAAATTCAGTTTCGCCACTCGCAATGTGTGATTTTTCACACCAATCATCGTTTTTGCGGGGCTGTCGCCCTTCTCTTCTTTTGATTTCGCCAATAAACCTCTTGCAGACAGCGGGACTGACGGGCTTTTATCCAAGGAATGTCAGGCACTAGCAAGCTCTCAATTCTACGCCGCAGGAGAGGTGTGCCGATATTCTGCAAAAGCCTTGCGTAGTACCCGAACTCACTTTTGGGGCGCGTGGAGAGAATTGCATTGCAGACGACCTTCTGCAAACGTCTTGTTTCCGCCTGCGTCAAGTCAAGGTGCTTCAAGCGAGTCAATAGCTTGGCTTTCATATAGCCGCTGCGGAAATAATAGCAATCGTACTCGAGAAATGTTATCGCGCACTCCTTCGCGTCCGCCTCCCCTGCGGCAAGGGCCGTCAGGAAACTGTCGCTTTCAAAGACATAAAACTTCTCGTCACCCCAGCCCGAATAGTCTTTCCAGCGTTCCACGGCCTCTTCCCATTTGACGACATCCTCTGGAGCCTTGGTGCGCCAACGGACATCACTTGTTTCTGTCACTGCGCGATGAAGACGCTGCAAGGTCTCGACTCTAGCGGGAAAATTTGTGAAATCAAACCAATTCAAGGACATATCAATCACTGTTTATAAACAAGCATGTGGATTAATTCATACTCTACACTCCCCTCGGCGCTTTGCAATCGCATGATATGGGATTGTCTCAACTGGATGGAGTTTTTTGCCTGGCAACGATGTCCACCGTTTTCACGCAATGGGAATAGATATCGTCGAACAAACAGGGGATTCTGAATCAATTTGTTGAACCGTTTTGTTTTGCCTCTTCCAGTTTTTTGACAATATAGCCAATGACGTAATCAGGAATCGTTTGAAATATAATGTCCTGATTGTCGACCAATTCATTCAAGGCCTTTTCAATGACAGTCCAAGTGGGCTTCGTCCTGTATTTATCGTATGGTGTCTTTGTCATATTTACTGTTAGCATAATCAAAAGTTCGTCATGAAGTAATGATCAACTGAAATAACGCTTGTATTCGTGGTATTCATGTCCATGGAACAAAAAACGTCAAACTCGTACGATTGACATTCAAGCCTCAACTTGTATCCGAAAACCTCATTGCATACGCTGTTTTGCTCTTGTTCAGACTTTCCGTTTTCTTTACTAAAACCTTGTTCAGTCACTTCTTTGATAACGGGGCTCACATTTTCTAAAAGATGGCTGAGGTTCTGCCACCACCCTATTTCCCTCGCGATTCTTTCACTATATTTTTGTTCAAAAGCGTTGTTTTTACGTATGGTTAGAAACTCGATTTGCTTGGAAATTGCCTTTGTAAGTTCTGAATTACTCGGAACCAGGTCAAAGGGCTTTGGCTCCCATTTCCCATTCATTCGCCTCCACCAGATTACGGTACCATCGGATAGGCTCGCAACTATGTTATCGGCATTGTTGGAAATGTTATTCAGTCTGCCAAGCAACACGCTAATAGTCTGGTCGTTCAATTTCAATATGGTTTGAGGATAACCATCAGGATTTGCAGAATCAATAATCTTGAATGTCCCATATTCCGTCGTGAAATAGTGGTATCCCAAAAGCCGCTGATAAAGGACACCGTCATTGAGCGAATCTCCGTAGAATGCCATTGCCATAAAACACACCAGAGGATAGAAGGGAAGCCAGAATATAGAATAGACGGGGTGGGATTTGCCGTCTGGTCCAAGATGTCCCAAACTGATTACAGGCACGGCAACTGTGTCTGCCACTATGATGCCCGCATCACAAACTGCAGCCGCAGGCAATGCCACAGGATATGAATACCATGGACATTGTTTTGCTGTTTCTGCTGTAAGGTAATTGAAGCGGCCATTCAGGTGACAGCGCACTGGACCATTTACAC
>JAFSTJ010000445.1 GCA_017450525.1 Victivallales bacterium
AGCAGTTCAAACCAGAAATTAATGTCATTTTCCCACTGTTGTTCGTTCTGGCAGAAGATAGAACGCCTTTCCTGCTGCAAGGAAGCCATATTTTCAGCGAATGTCAGAAAAGTCCTCATCTCCTTTTCGGCTGTTCCGAACCAGAGGCGGCAGTATTCGTCCAGCAATGCATCCATATCCAAATCAGGATTCCAAAGCAGTTTGCTGTTGACATAGTACATCAAATGGATCAATGGCACTTCTGCCAGGCGTTTTGCCTCCTTATCAGTGCCTGTTTCAATCACAATGCCAGAAAGATACTGTTGCTGCCCCTTGCGGACTTCCTGCAGCGCATGCATGAACCAGAATCCCTGGCGGGGGGTATCTGGACATTCAAACTCGTTCCACCATTCACGCTGCTGCATCGGATGTTTGCTAAACCAGTCCGCCCTTTTTTTCAGTTGTTTCAGGTATTTCTCACGATTCTTCTGCCAAGCATACAATACAACACTCATGCTGCTTGGATAAAATTTCAGATTTTCCGGAATATCACTACGATAATGTGAACTTGGGAAATCATTGCGACATATCAAAACGCAGTCTGGATGCCTTTTGCGAACCTCATTGGCAACTGCAATGTAAAATGCAGCCATGATGTCTTCATTGACTGGTTGCGGAAAGACTTTCTTGGTCAGCCACGCCTTAAAATCACGGTCATCTTGCACACCCCTCAGTGAAGGCAACACCAGCTCCAGCTCTTTCATATCTGGATTGGCGTCAAGAAAACGACATACATATTCAGCACATCTCCGCTGAAAATCCTTGTTTGTGAAACGTGGGAAAATGCAGCCCTCATTGGAGAGCATAGGCTGCCCGAACTGATCCGCCGCAGCCCATTCTGAATGCACCTTGCCCTTAAGAACCGCGGCTATTGGAAACATACCTGCGCATTCCAGACTGGATCCGCATTTCAGTCGCCTAAACCACATTGCGCATTCCAAATCCTGGCCTGGCATAGTGCCGCTGTAAACACGCCTCGCAAATGCAGCCGTCTTTGTTTCACTGAAATCCTCCACAACCACTGTTTCCAGATGCGGAATAATGGTGCCGTCCTCGTAGGGCGCATAGAAACGAACACCAAGATGTTCAAGAAAGGCACTGACCGCATGCATGGGGCCGCAATCCTCCTCGGCTGACACTCCATCAGATTGCAATGAATGAATACGCATTTGTTCATGCAAATCATTTTCATACGGCGTCTGTTTTTTCCTGAATACAGTCACAGGACCAGTCAATATGGCCACATTCTCCTTGACCTGGATATCGTAACCCGACTGCTTGAAATTCGGCATTCTGTACCCGACTTTACGGGTTTCGTCGCTTTCCCCTACACAAATCAGATTTTTCGCCTGTATTTTATCTGGGGTAACAATACTTATTTTCGCCCCAGACATCTTTTCCAGGTGAAATTGCAGGTCCCGTGCGGCCAGCAATGTCCCCTCAGGCGCATTTTCCGCCACGACAATTTCAGAAGCAGGCCTGCCCTCTTTTACCAGTTCCATGCCGAAACTGCTCAACAAGCCCATGATAACACCACATGCAATGATTCGCCAGCTCATTTATCGCATTCCTGTTGTTTGGCTTCGTTTTCCTTGGCAGTGAAAATCTTGGCGTCTGACAACGACACATGCCCCTCGACTTGCCCATTGTCCAGCGGATCAGTCACACGGTTTTCCAAGTCACGGAACAGCCGCCTTATATCAATGATGCCACCGATTATGAACCAGAACGTAGTGACAAACGCGGCAATCAGCGGAACCACCAGATAGATGACAAAGAAATAATGCCCCCACCAGGCTGGCTTCCAGGGGGAGAACAAGTTCCATATCACCACAAGCACAAAGGCTATCAAGAACTTGTAGATGAAGGAATATATGAACACGCTCCAGGTAATGACCTTGTCACTAAGCGTAAATTCGGGAGTGATGCCGATCATCTTGCGGAAGATGTTTCGCAGAGACCAGTTGAACTGCTCCTTCTTTTCACCATCAGTATTGTAGATGCCACGGTGCAGCATGCGGTCCAGGTTGAAAGCGCCCTTGTAGGTAATCAGCGAACCAGCAATGTAAAGCACAAGGCAGCACATCATGATGATGAAGTTGATTTCCACGGAATTGATGGGGAATTTGTGTGGTGTCATGCGCCAGACTATCCAGGGTTCGAATGGCCTCGAGCATGAAGCAAGGAAATTACCCACTGGCACTTCCCACCCATGCACCGCCAGCCACGGATATATCAGCGAGGCCCACGAGCGCTGACAGAACATGAAGAACAACGCTAGCACCATGCCAGAAATGAGCGAACAGAATGCGCCTGTCGTATTTCCGAAGCGGCTGTAAAGTCCGAAAATCATCATCGGTCCTGCTCCAATCCACATGGAGCACATGATGGTCACAAACATGTTCACGTAGTCCAGCTGCGCCATGAAGAAGGAACCCACGAACCAGAACAGCCCGCAGCCAATGCAGACAAGCCGAATCACCAGCACGTGATACTTCATGGGAATGCCCTTGCGCATAAACGGCACAACGCAGTCCTGGGCAATGGTCTGCGCTGCGCTGAACAGCCTGGAATCGTCAGTCGAAAGCATCATTAACAGTATGAACAAAGCGAACAAGCCGACCATTCCAACTGGCAGCAGATGGCGTAGGGTGACAGGAAGCATCATCTGATGGTACAAGGTGAAGAATTCCTGGTAGCGCTTCTCGCCATTCGGTGTGTCCTTCAAGTTCTTGTGCACCAGTTCCAGATGGGGCGTGTCCAGGTTGGTATCGTGGGAAAGCGGTGCGTCCTGTGGACGCGTGCCGCCGATAACATGGTCGCTAGGCGGCAGCATCTCCATTTCTGCCACTACCTTCGACTGCCATGCAGGATTATCTGCCTTGACTTCACGCAGTACTTTCATGCTAAGATCGTTGCGTACCTCGCGCCCGACTTTCGCCATGGAATTGTGGTTCAACGTGGCTATGACCAAAATCACCAGCAGGATATACAGCACCGAGCCGAACATGGCTCGCCAGGTGCCCATTACGCCTGCCATCTTCTGCTCATGAGGCGACCGAGCCGCAATGCTGGAGCTGGTACCCTCCCAGTTGCCGCGGTTGATAATCGTGCTATAGACCGACACGACCAGCGCAAACATATTGAAGTCACGCAGGCCTTGCACATCGTATGGATTCAGGAAACTTTGCCCTGCAACGCGGTCGCTCATCACAGGCACCACCACTCCGTTCCAGGAGAATTTCATGGCAATGAATATTGTGAAGATAATCAACAGCGGATAGCAGAAGAAGCCTTGAATTGTATCTGTGACCAGCAGTGAAAGCGCACCGCCAAGGTAGCATATCGTAACACACAGCGTAATCATGATAAGCGTCAGAACCATGAAAGTCGGTATTTGCATGCCGAACAGATTGAAGGAATATGGCAGTCCGATGTAGTAAATCATGAATCTGGCGGCCAGTGCAGGGCACATGCAATTGGCAAGCAGCTCGGCAAGCGAACGAAGTGCTGACGCATATATTCTCAAGGGGCGATTGTAGCGCATCTCCAAGAACTGTCCGAGGCTAAGGGCCTTGGTCTCCCTGAAGCGATAGGTGACAAAACCTGTCAATCCAAGCACAATTGACAGAGGTGCCAGGATGCTGCTCCAGAACGCCATGGCGAAGCCCGCCTTGTAATGCGCCTCGGTGTAGCCAATTAGAGTTATTACAGCCAGATTCTGCGCCACGTCCCCCACTGTCAGCACATACCTGCCAGCCACACGGCCAGCCGCCAGATAATCAGTCACACCCTTGATGTACTTTTGCGAATAAAATCCCATGAACATCACAAAAATCATCGGGACTATTGTGATTATCCAGTCAATCCAACTCATTTTTCCACTCCTTGTTTTGCCATCAACGTCTTATGCCTAGATTCCTTCAGTCCACAATCCACCACAATCCACAGTCCACTGTCCACAGGTAATCTATATTTCCTGTTTCCTTGAAATTCTTCCAATCATGTCAAGATATGCGGTTCCGCAATGTTTTTCAGGAAGGAGGAACATGCCCTCGCTCCATTCGTTCCAGGCATTGATTATTACCGCCTGGGTATCCATGGACATTGCCTGCTCCAGAAGTTCTCCGACACGTTCAGGGGTGTTGTTTATGCAAATCGGATAATAGGAGAGTTTTTCAAAGTCCCATGGGTAAGTCACTTTCCTGCTCCAGCGAGGCGACACATCCAGCCCCAATGTGATGCTGGGAACAAAAGGCAAACCCTGTTCGGCAATGCGCTCCCAGCAGTATTTCTGATTTGACATGAAAAACGAATAATCATTTACAGGCTTGTCCTTGGCAACGCTTTGCTGGTAGTCGCTGCGCAGACCACTGTTGTATGCAAACACGGCATCGAAACCAGCCTGTTTCATGCGTGGAATTCGCCCCCATCCGCAGAAATATTCGTTGTCATTGCAGCAGCCGATGTTCATCAGCGTGTAAATGCCAGGAAAACCATGCTTTTTAGCCGTTTCATCAAGGATTTCCAACACCCGATTCGGCGGGATGAAGTCAAAAAGAAGATTGCAGTTGTAGAATGAATACACTGGCTTCCCGTCAATCTTCCAATAGTTTTCACAGCAAAAATATTTTTCACAGCAAAAGTCCATGACATTGCGCAGGTCATCTTCCGAGTGGGTCATCTTGAGAAGCAGTCTGGATGACTGATTTTCATTGCCTTGCATTCCACAAGCCGCATCATCCAGAAGTGCTGGCCATACACTCCAGTTGTGGTTCGCCCACATCAGAAAGAACTTAAGGCGATTTCGATTGGGGGCATTGAGGAATGCCTCGTCCAAGGGCCTCTCAAGAAACTGCTCGCCGCCGTACCAATACCAGTCGAACATGAAACCAGTAATGCCGTGGTCTGCCGCCAAATCGATCTGCCTTGCCATCCATTCTGGATCAGCCTCGTCAAAATAACCCCACAAGGGTTCCTTTGGCTGCAAATGACCAGGGAAAAGCGGTTTTGTTGTCTTCATGAGTTTCCATTCAGAAAAACCCTTGCCATACCACTTCTCATAATGCCTGTCAACATGCCAGCTTGGAAAATAAACCGCAAAAATCTCCTTTGAACCTTTCATGGCAATACCATTCCTATCGTTGCATCCTAATTATGTTCATTCCATTGGTAAATTAATTCTACGGCAACTGGCGATGCGTGCTGCTCGAAGACTACAGCCTTATTGTATTGTAGTCGGTGTTACGCTGATTTCAACCTGATTTACCTGGGTTTGGCAGGTTTCCTCATATTCTTCAGACATTGGATGCAGTTCATCTGTCAGTTCAAACATGGCATCCACTGCGGTCTTGACCAGATCGATGGTCTTTCTCGCTGAAAAACGATGCATCCTCGCCTCATAGCCGCCTTGCAGCAGGAAATTAGCGGGGACAATGTAATCGTGGTACGCAGTTGCGACAAATGCTATGAATGTTTTTCTAAAGGGGGAGTGCCATTTTATTTCAAGTCCCATCTCCGCGCACATTTCGCCTGGCACGCCCACGAAGCACACGTCGCCTATGGCAAGGCACTGCATCTCCAAATCGATGGCATCCTTGCCAAGGTAATGGGATGGCAGGTTATTGGGGTTGTTGCGGAATATGGGCCTGAGCGGCGCGGTCAAGGTCTTGCTTGTGGCGCCGACCTTGACATTGTCCATTCTGAAGCGATTCGCGTTGCGTGTCGCATCAATAACGCCTCGTATTGCGCCTTTTGCCAGGCGTATACCCATTTGCCTGGCGGCATCCTCACCCTGCTCATCTTCCTTCGGTATCA
>JAFSTJ010000446.1 GCA_017450525.1 Victivallales bacterium
CGTACATTTCATTCCAGATGCTCCGCACGATGGGCGTGCTATTGGTGCGACGGCGAGGACGCCGTCGCTACTACGGCAACTGGCAAGGCACTCAACTAACGCAAGGCATGCCCTTGGTGCGACGGCGGGGTACGCTTCGCTAAAGCCGTCGCTACTACGGCAACTGGCAAGGCACATTAAAAAAGCCAGACCAAGGATGGCCTGGCTTCCTTGTTTACGCTAGCGGATTATGCTTAGTAGGAGTTTGGCATGCCGCCATTCCAGTTTACGGCAGCTGAAAGAGGACCGCCGCCTTCAACAATGCTCTTTGATGCGGTTACTGGATCGGAGGCGGTGCCTTTGAATTGCTGCACGTGTCCATCGCTGAATGAGACATTGGCGATGCCCTGATGACGTGGGCCAAGATGCCCGTTTCCTTGATCCCCACTATACCATGCGTTCTGGTAATTTGCATACATGGCAAAGAATCCCACATTTTGATCAGCATTGTTCAGATCGCCACCTGGAGTGTAAATGCTATCAGCGAACATGACCAAGTCAGAAGGATTTGTTACAATGCTTTCCTTTGGGGGAATACCTGTATAGGAAGATGCATCTGGATATGGATTCTTACCGCCACCCCCGCCAGGATATCTCCAATTGTAGCCATAGTTGATGTAAGTCCAGACCCAGCCTGAAACTCCGCTTGCCGTGGGATTGTACATATAATCGCGCCAAATTACTGCGCTTGGGCAGATGAGTGATTTGGTGTCAGCCAAATAGCGTGTTGAGCTATTTGGGGATGCCAGAATTTTCGCCCAGGTTCCCAGAGTGTCTCTTGCTTCGGTTGCTGGCACAAAATGGCCATCGAAGTCATCCCGATACATGCGTTCCGCCAATGCGATTTGCTTAACGTTGCTGGCGCAGTTGATTGCGCGGGCCTTTTCGCGGGCCTTGCTCAGCGCTGGCAGCAGCATCGCTGCCAGAATTGCGATGATGGCTATGACCACCAGCAATTCTATCAAGGTGAATTGTTCTCTTTTTCTGTTCATTTTCCTGTTTCCTTTTGGTTTGTGCGTGGAATTATCTACAAAAATCAGTCGCTCCATATTTCCATTTCGGAGATTATCACAGGCTGCGGATTCGCCTCCAATGTGATTCTCAGCGCGTCTGCACTAACGGCCTTTGGCAGGGCGAACTCCGCAACGCGCACACTGAAGGAATCCTTGTTGAAGTCCTCAGCACAGGGAAAATCATACTTGATGCCGCCTATCTCCAATGACGCATTGCGCCAAATGCCGCTGATGAACAGTTTCACTCTCCTGACATTGCGCTTGGCGGACCACTTGCAGTCAATCGAAACTGGCCTCTTCTCGCCGTTGTAGCCGATTGACCAGTCCATCCAATGGCTCTTGTTCTTGCAGGCACTGGGGGCGACTGCCGCCCTTGGCCTGTCCGTCAACTTGCCCTTGTCAAATGGAATGCTGCCCGGCTGGACATCCTTGGCCCAATTTGGTTCAGGCGAAAGCGTGTATGTTCCAGTTACATTGCCGTTGCAGGGCATGACTGGCGTGAAATGCTCCCACCTTACGTAGTTGTTTGTCAGGCACTTTTCAGGCAGAGCCTCGTTTTTGGGCAGGATTGAGGCGGGGAACTGGAAGCGCCAGAAGTCGCACTTTGTCTTCACGCCGCATTGCTGGCAGATTTTCAGGAAGAAGCTCTTCCATTCGGGAAGGTCAACCAGCTTTGATGAGCAGGGATTTGCCGCCAGTGTGAGTACCTTGCCTTTGCCGCACCTGTTCTCCACCAGGGCCGCGTCTCCATTGGCGAATCTAACCAGCGTCTTTGCACCGCGCAGTGGATTCAGCTTGGGGCAGCGAATCGCCGCGACTGGAACACGTATTCCGCCGTAGTTGAAGTTAAGGGGATTTGCACAATAGCCCTTGAACTCCGCACCTGTCAATGCCTGTCTCTCCTTCTCCAGTGAATCGCCTTCTGTAGTGAAGCTGAAGGCATCGTTCCAGAGCACCAGCAGGGTGCCGCCATCGCGCACGTATGCCTGAAGCGCTGCCAGAGCCTTTCTTGGCAGGTACTTGTTCTCCACTGTGATGATTAGCTTGTAGTCGCCCAGCTTGTCCAGGGTCTGCTCATTCACGAAGGTGTAGCTGAGGCCTGCGCCGTAACCAAGGTATGTGTGCAGATAGATGTCATTGGCTGGCGTCGCCCTGAATGGAAGGGCACGCAGTGAATCCGTGGATGTGAACACGGCGGAATCGCATTCTGGGAATGCCAGCTTTGGCATTGTGGCCAGCATCTTCTGGGCGCCAATCTCCACGGCATACCTGTCAGGTGCGCCCCAGCGCTCATGGATCAGGTATTTTTTGCCGCTGTTGTTTCCTGTGGAATCGTGCAGATAATAGTGGAAGCCAGTGGCGCCATTGCGCACGGCGGCTGACAGCTTGTACAGCACTTCCTTTGGCGTGAAAGAGGCACCATATTCCTCAATGTGGGGGCATGGCCAGACTTCCTCGGCGCCAGTCAGCGTGGAGACGTACCTGGTCACGAAGCCAAAATCGTCCAGTCCTGGATGGTTTCTTGGATAGAGCTGATGCGTGACGATGTCAAAGCTGCCCTTCCAGTCAGCGAAGCTGTAGATTTTGCTCTGGTGTCCCACTGGGTCATCGGAAACCACGATTATGTCTGGGTTGATTGACTTTGCCAGGTCGTATGCCTCGTGATAAAGCTTGACCAGCTCGTCATTCAGAGCGCGTCTATATGCAATCCATGCCAGCGGGTCGCTTTCGTCAAAGCTGGCTGGAATGCCGTATTTGCCTCTGCCGTATTTCTGCTTGACCATGGCGTCGAACTTCTTCAGGTCTGCATTGTCTGGCAGCTGCTTGAAGTCCGCGATAATTCTGTTTTCCGCGCATTCTGCTGATTCGTCCGCCCAGGTTATGATTCTTACCTGCTTGTTTGAGGCGATGGTCTTCACATCCTCCAGCCAGAGCCTGCGAACCTCGGGAATGACAATTGAGGCATGATGCAGGCCAGACTTGATGTTCCTCTCAAGCACCCTGGGCATGGCTGCAATCGGAATGCCCAGCTCCTTGCAGAAGACCTCCTTGTTCATCCAGTCTATCATTGTCAGGTTGCTGTAGTTTGCCATGCCAGTGTCCTTGTTCTCCTGGGCGACGCCCATGACTGAAAATGGGATGCCATACTGAATGCCGAATTGCTGCATATAGCCTTTTTGCCCTACGCCGAATAACCACTGGAAGCCGTGAAAGTCCCTCTTTGGCAGATGTTCCTTGCTCAAAAGCTCATTGAAGAGAGGTTTATCCACTGGCAGTGCCAGCAGCTTTTCCTTTGCGCTGAGCTGCGGGAATGTGAATGTGCCGCTGTAGAGCGCATTGCCAGAGCCGTTTTCCGACAGCACACTGTACTTGATTGAGGCCACCTTTTTCTGGCCGTTTGCCTTGTAGTCAAGACGGCTTTCCTTGCCAGGCATCGTCTTGAGGCTGAAGTTTCCCAGCTTGCTGAAGGAGCTGTCGTACGTCTCTAATGTGACTGTGTATTTGCGCTTGTCTTTGGCATCGGTGTTGGCAAAGCGCATTTCAGGAGCCAGCGGGGAACCCAGCGCCAGGAATGTCACAGGCGGGAGCTTGTTGCCGTGAGGCATAGGCCTGAATAGGCGCAGCCTGCTTCTGTCCAGAAATCCGCCGCTGCCCTTGCCTAGGCAGGAATATTCAGGGGGCGTGTGACCATTGCGCTCTCGTCCCAGGTTGATGCGCAGCATCTCCGCCCCGCCTGGCATAATGCCCAAGTCCGCAAATGGAATCAGCAGCTCCAATTCCCAGTTGTCCTTGTTGAGCTTGCATGCTGAATGAATGCCACTTTCAAAAGTGGTGTCCCCATTGAACGCGTCGTAGATGATGCCATTGGTGTTGACCGCAAAGTGGAACAGGCCATCCTTGTTGTTGCCGAATGGCTCTATGAACACCTCGACGCAGTCGTCCTGGTGGATGGCATTGTCCCGTTCCTCCGTGTGGGCGAAGTTCCTCTTGATGTGGGCAATGTCTGGCTCGTTGCAGTGGAAGGCGATGTAGAGGTTGTCCTTGTCGCATCCCATGCGCCAGGTGGTGGCGTGCTGGGGCGCATTGCCAGTTCCCGAATGGAAGAATACTCCATTTGCGGCTTTGTTCCACTCCGCCTTGTCAATCACACCGTCCAGCTTTGGCTTTCCAATGGCGGGGATATTGACAATGCCGCCCTCTGCCGCAATGCACATATTGCAGAGCAGGGCAAGCGTCGCAAATATGAAAGTACGTCTGAACATTTTGCTATGGTTCCTCAATCGAATTGCTCCACCTTCACCAGCTCGCCATCTCTCTGGGCTGACTTGTGGGCGGCTGCGCCCATGGCCATGAAATGCGCCGCCTCCCTGGCGGGAATCTCCGGCTCGCGGCCTTCCGCGACAGATGACACGAACTCATGCACCAGATATGGATGGCTGCCTCCGTGTCCTGTTGGCTGGAAGTCATCCTTTTCCGTGGCATTTGGATTGCACACTGGCTTGAACGCCTCCTGCACCTCTGGCGGCAGCGGGTCGCGCATTTCAGCGGGTTTCATTTCCTTGAAGCCTGCCCATGGCCATACTTTGTCCGCTGGATTGGGCACATTCTCCATGATCGGCTGCGCCGTGCCTGGGACTGTGCGGTGATTGCTCTGCCATACGTTGCGGGAGAAGCTGCCCATCTTGCCGAAGATGCGGAATATCTCGGACTCCTCACGGTCAAAGCTGGTGGCTCCGATTTCACGGCATTCCGCGATGCGCAGCGAGGTCCCGTTTGCAAGCTGGAAGAGGGCAAACACATTGGAGAAGTCGTCTATCTCAAAGAAGCTGTCGTTGTTGGTGTTGGGCACACCATACGCACTGACTTTGACGGCGCGTGTATTCATCACGTGTATCGGGCCTGACACCGAATGGGTGGGATAGCTCATTGGATTGTGCTTTGCGCCTTTGGCGATGTATGGCGCCATGACCGCCCCGTACTGCTCGCCGATCTTGCCAGTTTTGCGTGCCTTCACCACGTTGCGCAGATTGCTCCATCCGTTCAAGTTGCCATCCACGTCATGGACATATTCGCCTTCCGCATACACGAATTCGCCGAACTCGCCAGCTGCCGCCTTGCGCTTGCAGAACATGGTCTGGGGGCGGTAGATAGTGGTCTCTCCCAGCATGTACTGGCAGCCTGTGCGCTTCACGGCCTCCACCAGCTTGTGGCACCAGTCCAGCACCACGTCATCATCAGGAAGGCTTATCAATGGCACTGCGCTATAGACGTGCTTGCCAGCGTTCAGCACCTGAAGGCACTGCGGCGCATGAAGCCACGGCTGCGTGATTACCACAATGGCCTCCACGTCCTTCTTCACCAGCTCATCCAGAGATGTGCAGCATTCACTTACGGACAGCTTGTCCTGCATGAAGGGGTCTTCCGTAAATGTCTTCAGCTTGCTTGCCTCGCAGTCGCACAGCACTATCTTGTCCACCAGCGGATGTGCCTTGAACAGTTTGACGAAGTTGCTGCCGAACTGCCCCAGCCCAAGCATTCCAAGTTTGATTCCCATTGTCTTATCCTTGATTTATTTCTTCTTTTTCTGGGGTGCAGCTGCGCCCGCTATTATTATGTTAATGCCATTTTTGCGGAAATGCTCCAGGAGCTTCTTGTCCGCCTTCTCATCTGTAATCAGCGTGAAGGAAGGCCCCTTGAGCATGCCATACTCTGCGAATGACACGTTTCCCAGCTTGGATGAATCCGCCAGAATGAATGCCTGAGCACTTTGCCTGAGGGCCGCAGTCGCCAGCAGTGATGTGTCCTCGTCCGTGGTATAGAGGCGTCCGTCTTCTGAAATTCCGTCTGCGCCAAGCAATGCCTTGGTGAAGTTGAACTTTGCCATATTTTCCAGCGTTGCCAGACCGCATAAATCCATGCGTTGCATGCGTACCGTTCCGCCAAGCAAACTGAAACGGCAGCATTTTGCCAGTTCTTCGCTATATACCAAAGAATTCGTTGTTATGGAAATATCGCCAACCAGACCCTGGTTGATGAAGTTGGCAAGGTAATTGCCACATTCGCGGACTGTGGTGCCCGAATCAAAGAAGAGCCTGTCATGGCTGCAAATCATCTTTGCCGCCTCTAGGCCGATCGTCTTCTTATCCACGATGTTGGTGATGGACTGCCGCTTGAAGTGGTATTCGGCTGCATTCGCTGAACTGGGCAAGCATACGCCACCGTATGTTCGTATTAGCTCGCCGTTCTGCTCCATTGTTGTGAAATAACGGCGTACTGTGGCCTCGGAGGCATTCAACTCAGACACAACATCCGCAATGCTCAGCCTGCCTCGCTTGCAGAGAAGTGACAGTATCTTGTCTCTGTTTTTCTCACACTTTCCCATTGTATATACTAGCCGTTTTTGAGTCGTATCTGTTATTTCGCCGCAAATTATATCATATTTTTGAACCCTTGTCAATAGGTAAAATGTAATATTTTGATTATTTTTCTTTTGAAACAATCATTTTTTATCTTCAAAATGGGTGTTTTTATGTGGATATTATAAGAAAATTGTAATATTTCAATCATTTTTGCGTATGAGCGGCTTGAAACAGCCGTATTTTGTGGTATTGTTTCACTTGTTCTTTTTAAGGGGCGAAAGGAGTATGTTTTTCCTGGTGTCCCTGCCAATGGCACTGATTGTTATTCATAATTATATAGGAGTTAACTCATGCAGGAATTGAAGTTGAAGAGCGTATCTCTTTCATTAAAGGATATGCTTGGCGAGGAATACATTTCCTCTGTTTGTGCTGCGGCGGATGCAATTGGCGTTGGCAAGGGCGTTGAATTGGAGAAACTGGCCTCCAGAAAAGTGGACTTTTTCCCCGAGCAATTCGCGGCGCATCTGGACGGGCTTGTGGAAAAGCTGGGCGAGAAGGTATGCCAGTCTTTCACACACAGCTGCCCTGGCGCGGGAACGGCCGCGTTCACAGCCGCATTGCATGCCACATCAGCCCCCATTGCCTCGCTGGGTTTCCTGCGCATAGGCGAGGATGGACGCCTGTATTTCATTGGCAAAAGCGAGCATTACCAGGCCAGCCTGGGACACGGCTTCCCTGGATATGAGCTGCTTCACCTGGCAAGCGAGATTGGCATTAGCAACATCACCCACAACAATACCCGTGGACACATTACCCGCACGCTGGAGCGTGAACTGGTCCGCATTGCAAATGGCATAGCCTGTGGTGACGAGGCGGCAGTGGACGCTGCCGTTGCCTCCAAGGAACCACATGTGCTGAACAGGGTAATCAATCTGGAGACAGGCAGCCTTGCATGCGAGGCCGCGTTCAAGATGATGCTGGCTCGCTTCTACAAGTTGCAGCCCCATTTCGAGGCGCCAGTGCGCAGTGGTTGTACCCCTGTGTTCCTGGTCATGGGCGATTACCGCAATGGCCGCGAGGCGAACTACCATGGCACCACCATATTCACCCAGATGCTGCGCGGAATGTGGAGCGAGATGTACGCAGGTATGGAGGCGGCTGGCCTCATCAAGGCAGTAGGCGTGCCTATCAACGACTTCGAAGGCTTCAAGGCAGCCGTGGAGAAATACGACAATGGCAAGACCAGAATCGCAGGCTTCATACACGAACTTATCCTTATGAACTATGGTGCCATTAAACTGCACAAGGACTATCTCCAGAAGTGCTATGAGCTTTGCCACAGCCGTAACATACCATGCTTTGTGGATGAGATTCAAAGTTGCATGTGGTCGCCTGAACTGTTCTTATTTAAGGAATACGGTTTGAAGCCAGATTTTGTCTCCGTGGGCAAGGGCTTCCCTGGCGGCATGTATCCAGCCAGCAGAATCCTTACTACTGCGGAGATGGACAATCTGAACCTGTTCGGCGCACTGGTCACCAATGGGCAGGAGGAAATCGCCAGCCTGGCAAACCTCGTCACCATTCGCTTTGCAGAGGCAAATGCGGATTACACCAAGGCCATAGGCACACAATGGCAGGCGTCTCTGGCTGAAATTGCCGAGCGTCATTCCGCATTTGTGAGCGGCGTTGAAGGGCAGGGGCTGCTTTCCGCGTTGGTGTTCAAGGAGACTGAAAAGGCAGTTGCATTCTGCAAGAAGATGTCCCAGGATTATTGCATCGACGTGAGTGCGCAAACCTACAAGGCGGACTGCCCCCCTGCCGCCCTTATGAAGCCGCCGCTGATCACCAGCGTGAAGGCGCTTGATATCGTCAAGCGTGCAATTGACAAGGCTTTGAGCGAATTGGAGGGTTGATTATGTTTACGAATGACAATGACAGGCTAATCTATGAGGAAGAACTGGCACCCAGGCTTCCTGAAAAGATATTCGATGCACACGTGCATATCTGGAGCAAGGCGGATTTCCCCGCGGATTTCCACTTCCACGAAAAAAGCTGCAACAACCGCTTTGGCGGGGAATTCACGATGGCAATGTGGCGCAGCATAGTGGCGGAACTGCTTCCGCGGCAGGAATGTCATCTGAACTGCTTCGGCATGCCCAATGACGCCGCGGACAGAGATAAATTGCCTGAGGGCGCATTGCCTGGCGATTTCATCAATGTGTTGGTTTCCCCTGCGGACCCCGCAGAGCTGGTGGAGGAGCGCATTGTCCGCTCTGGCTCAACTGGCGTCAAGCCATATTTGAACTATGGCGCCGCTTTCTACCACAAACCAGCCAATGACGTGGAAATTAAGGATATGCTTACACCATCGCAACTGGCTATGCTGGACAGGAGGAAGCTCGCCGTGACGCTGCATATACCCCGCTCTGGGCGCTTTGCGGACAAGCTTAACCAGCGCCAGATGATCGAGTTGTGTGACAAGTATCCGAACATTCGCTTCGTCTTCGCCCACATTGGCCGCGCATATTTCATGAAGAACATCTACGAATCAAATCTGGACGAATTCGTGAAGTACCCCAATGCCTACTTTGACACGGCAATGATCAACCACGAGGGCATCCTAAAATACACATTTGACCACTTCCCCGCGGAACGTGTTCTCTTCGGCAGCGATGCGCCTATTTCATTCCTCCGTGGCAAGTCCGTTGAGATAAACAATCAATATGCCTATCTCATGGGTGAGGACTATGCAGTCGGCACCTCCATTGTAGATACGGAAAATGCCGTAAAGTTCACCACCTTCTTCTATGAGCAATTGCGGGCAATCATCAACGTCACGCCAAAGGAACACTTGGCAGACGTGTTGTACAACAATGCCCAGCGGGTGTTTTTGCGTTGATGTGGCATGGCGCTCCTGCCTAAAGGGGGCGCCCCTTGTCCATTCAAACAAAGAAGCATAATGTACCAGTACACAAAGGACAAGCTATTCAGGTATGGAATTCCTGTTGCCGTGACGATGGCAAGCGGAAGCAGGCGGGAGTCTATTTCATATCATGGACACGATTTTACTGAACTTGTTTTTGTGGTCGGCGGCAGCACGATTAACACCATGCGCTTCTCTTCTGAAAGGGAGGTTTCATACGCATTGATTCCAGGGGACGTGTTCGTCATCCTGCCTGGCGAGGCCCATGCCTACACAGAAAGCCGCAATGTGCTTTATTACAATGTGATGTTTGACTTCAATTTTGTGGCAAGTTCCCTACAGGCATTGAATCAGCTGCCCTCCTACCAGGCGCTCTTTGACCCCAATTGCATACGCAACAAAATCCATTTGATATTGCATGAGAGGAAAGCCCTGGAAAGGTTGCTTCAACTGATTGTCAGCGAGCTTTTCAGCCAAAAGCAGGGGTATGCGGAGTTGGTTCGGGCTGCGTTGATTGAGGTTCTGGTGATGGTGTTGCGGCATGATTCCATCAGCGCCGCCGATCTACCTCGCAACTACTCTGGCATTGCTCAATGCATTGCAACAATGGAGACTTTCCCTGAGAAGAGCCACTCTGTCTCTGAACTAGCCAAGGAGAGCTGCATGAGCCCCTCCCTTTTCTATGCGAGGTTCAAAGAGGCTACTGGCATGTCTCCGAATGAATATCTCATCGCGCTTCGTTTGGCCAATGCCAGCGAAAAACTCCTGGAAAGCAATGCGAGCATAAGCGAAATTGCTTTCGGATGCGGATTCTGTGACAGCAACCATTTCATTAAGGCATTTAGAAAATATCATGGCCTGACTCCAGGAAAATTCCGCAAGCAATTTCTGGATAGAAAATTTTTATAACAGTTTTATATGTGATTTTAGTTTTAAATTTGGAGGATTATACTATTTTTTTATAATTGCAGTCTATCGCATCAACGCCTTTTAATGGTATAATATTACAATGAAAGGACGAATTGTAATTTCATTGCGAAAGTGAGTATTTAGCAAAAGGTGTTGTCATGAAAAAACATTTGGACAAAAGCAAGCGTTTTACTCTTATTGAGTTGCTGGTCGTAATCGTGATAATAGCCATTCTGGCGGCAATGTTGCTGCCTGCGCTGAGCAAGGCCAGGGAGGCTGCCCGCAGGATATCCTGCGTGAACAACTTCAACACGGCGGGAAAGTCTCTTATCTTCTATGCGGATGACTATGACGATTTCATGCCCATGAACAATGAGGCGAATTTCTACTGCACGGATGTTCATGACAACGGCACCTATATGCCTCAACGCGCGATGGCTCGTTACTGGCCTCCTGAAAAGGATCGCAATTTGGTCTTTGCAGGTTTCTGCGCTAATGGCGTGTCCATGTACGCCTGCCCATCGGCAGGTGACCATACCCAAGTGCGCTTCTGGCCCAATTTCAAGTTGTACTACACCATTGGCTATAACAGCAAGTTTGCGGAGGCGGATGACCATTATCGCAAGAGAACATCCTTCCGCAACCCCTCCACGCTTTTCTCAATGGGCGAATATGTCTGGCGCAGCATGGGACCTGGCCTTTACAGCGATCCAAGCGACTTGGTTTACACAATGAGGCACGCCTCGGGCATGAACATCCTTTTCAATGACGGGCATGTGGAAACGTGGAAACGTGAGAAGATTCCCAATGACAGACGCAAAGCGGGCACAGGAGACAAGGCATTCTGGAATCCATTGGCGGAAACTGGCGAGATCGAGTAGTTGGCTGAAGTAAAGTCTTGAGGCGTCCCATGAAGAGAAACTGCATGTCATATATTGTGTCGGTCATTCTGCTATGCTGTGCGGCTGTGGCTGACATGGCTTTTTTGCCGGAACCTAAGCTACCTCGCAAAATCAGCGTGGGAAGCAATGCTCAAATGGCCATGGTCAAGGATGGGAAGGTGCTATTTGAGCTTGTAGTGCCAGAGGACGCATCGCCCTCTGCCAAATTCGCTGGCCAGGAGGCCGCTGAGCAACTTTCAAGCGCTTTTGGAGCAAAGATTCCTGTGGTGCAAAACGCCACGGGCAATGGCCCTGCCATTGTCATCGGTGATGTCAGTCTGGCGAAGAAAAGCGGCATTGAACTGGACAAGCTGGACAGGGACGGCTTCATAATCCGCACCATAGGCAAGCAGGTGCTGATAATAGGACGCGATACTAAAGATAACCCACTTCAGGTGATAATCCGCTTTGGTGACAAGGGAGAAGTTGCCACTTTGTTTGGTGTCTATGATTTCCTTGAGAGATTTGCTGGCATTCGTTATTATTACCCAGGCAGGCTGGGCACAATAATACCCAGGCGCACTGAATGGACATTGCCTGAAATCGACATTTACGAGCGTCCAGATTTTATGCAGCGCCGCTTCGTCGATGAGCAGAAGAAATTTCCCAACTATTATCAGGCCAGTCAAAAGGAATGGAGGGGGCATTGGCGTCCAGTCAACATGCTTCGCTGCCGCATGGAGACCATTGTCATTCCCAACTGCCATGGTTTGAACATGCTGGGCTACAAGAAGCGGTTTGCCGCCTCGCATCCAGAGTATTTTGCCTTGAATGCAGTTGGCGAGCGCGTCACTGGCACTCCTCAGTTGCAGCTGTGCTATTCAAGTGGCGTCCGCAATGAGATAATCGCTGATGCCAGGGCCTTCCTTTTGGGGCGTCCTGCATCGGAAAGAGGTGTCATTCAGCTTGACGGGAAGTTGGGCTGGCAGTTCCACATTTTCCCCAAAAGCATGCCTTGCTTCAACATAATGCCTGATGACAGCATGTACTGGTGCACCTGTCCCGAATGCTCCAAGTACAAGACAGCCAAGGAACGCAACGAGTTCATGTGGCGTTTTTTCACCGAGGCCGCCAACACAATGAAGAAGGAGAATGTTAAGGGATATCTCACCACAATGGCATACGGTCAATATCGTTCTGTCCCTGAAGTGCGTATTCCTGATAATCTGCTCGTTATGCTTGCGACCAGGGGCCCCTGGAATGAAGGAAACGAGACTGTCAGGGACGCCGAGATGGCATTGCTTAGACAATGGACGCAAAAGCTGGGCGGCAAGACCTGGTTGTGGACATATCCAGGCAAGTACCATGGCCGCGGCCTCAACATTCCCCATACCACGCCAAGAGCCACCGCTGCCTTTGTCAAGCGAGTTAAACCGTACATATTTGGTGTGTTTTTTGAAAGCGCCAGCGAAAATGCAATCTACAATTACCTTTTCCACTACGTGTTCGGCAAGATTCTATGGAATCCTGACACTGACATAGACGCATTGCTTGCCGAACATGCACAGCTTATGTATGGCCCCGCTGCCAAGCAGATGCAGGATTTCTTCGATACAGTCGAGCGCAACTGGCTGAAAATTGTTCACAACAGCATGATGGGGGCAAGTGGGCCAGCCATTCTGTGGCCTTCAGACATGGATATATGGAACAAGATATATTCTGAAAATGAAATCAACAGGATCAACGGGCTTTTCGCCGCTGCTAAGAAACTCTGCGCAGGCAAGGCAGAATATCTGGAGCGTGTCCAGCTTCTTGAAAAGGAGATGTGGTTGCCAACATGCAGGGCGGCGGCAGAATATCGGGCCACTCAAGGCACGGCTGAGAACTGGAAGGCCTTTATGCCAGCCGCGGATGCAAGTCCAGTCATGGATGGCAAGCTGGATGACCCAGTCTGGAACAAGGCAGGTGTATTGCATCTTTCACCGCTGAAGGATGCTTCGCCTGCAGAAGTCAATACCGAGATTCGCTTGCTCCATGATGAGGAAAACTATTATTTTGGCATTACCTGCCAGGAGCCTGGCGAACCTGTCACTTTTGAAAGACCTAGAGACAATGGGGAGATTTACAAGGATTCTACAATAGAAATATTCCTCTCGCCAGACCGTCATCCCCAGCGATACTACCAGTGGCTGATAAATCCATCTGGCTCATTTGGAGATTTGTGCCGCCCAAATGGAACCAGAGGCACTCCAAACGGTTCGGACGGCAAGTGGCAGAGCAATGCGGAGATCAAGACGCACATAGAGGTTGGCAAGCATTGGACCGCAGAAGTCCGCATTCCCA
>JAFSTJ010000447.1 GCA_017450525.1 Victivallales bacterium
CAGAATGTATCCACCATTATCTCACGCCCAGAATACCTGCTGCCGAAAACAGCATCCGCTATGCCTTTCTCAATCGGAGCAAACAAGCGGGGGAATTCCGTGGGGGAATACTCCAAGTCAGCGTCCTGAATGATAACCGCGTCGCCTGTCACATTCGCCTGCGCTGTGCGTATTGCAGCGCCCTTGCCCATATTCTTCCCATGGTTGAATATCTTCAAATCGGCGGCAGGAGGCAGGCTTGCCAGTTTTTCAGCAGTTCCGTCACTAGAACAGTCATTCACCACCAGTATCTCCAAATCAGGCACACCACACTTGCGCACCTGCTCTATCACCGTCAATACTGTATTCTCTTCGTTGTAAACTGGAATTATGACTGACAACTTCATGGCTTGTTCCTCCGATTCAATAACTTGAAAATCGCCGTAATATAACCCATTCACAAGGTTTTTCCGTAATGCAAAAGCGTAGAAATATTTATGCACCCTTCTGGGTTCTTTAACAGGTATGAATATTCGCTAGGGCAACCTGAATGAGCGCCGCTTCGACGCTCACATTGAAGTTTTTACAAGGACTCAAGCCCTCTTTCTTGTCAGCAGATAGAAGAAAGGTGTGTCCAATATGGCAAGCAGTGCCTTAAACAAATACTGCCCCACCATGGTGGCGGCTAGGACAGGCCACATCTCCTTGTTCCAAAGCCATTTGAAGCCTATTCCAAAAGCAATGCCAATGAAAATCACCGTATCGAAAATCTGGCTACTCATGGTGCTGGCGTTGTTCCATATCCAGCGCGCCGCGACAGAATGCCCCTGTCTGCCAAGATAACATTCGCGTATCTTATGGAAAACCCACACGTCCCATAACTGTGCCACAATGTATGCAGTCAGGCTGGCGAACACGAACATGAGATTCATTCCCAGTAATTTGCCATAAGCCTCCTGCATGGAGGCATCCACAGCTGGCAGCATTCCCACAAGAAGTATCAGCACCGAGGCGAATAGCTGACATACAAAGCCATAGGCCACGCTTTTTGAGGCCGCCGCACGCCCCCATATCTCGCCAATCACATCAGTGAACAAAAAAGTACATGGATAGCACAGCACCGCGCCAGACAACACCATTTTCACACCAAACAAAGTCACACCAGTATGAAACAACTTCGCCGCCACCACATTGGAAATCACCAGCGCTGTTACAAACAACGTATTCATCAAAATAAGATTACCTTCAGTCTTTTGCATACAAAATCTCCGCGTCTCTGCGCCTCTGCACCTCTGCGTTAATAAAACTCTGCGTTATTTCTCTGCGCCTCTAAAGCAGTCAACTGCGGCGAACAGACGATTCTTGGCGTATGCCTCATAGCCACTGCCAGGCTTTGCATAGTTGGCGAAAGGATAGATGGAAATGCCGCCGCGTGGCGCAAATATGCCCAGCACCTCAAGATAGCGCGGCTCAAGCAGAGCAACTAGGTCGTTCTTGATAATGTTGCAGCAATCCTCATGGAAATCACCGTGATTGCGGAAACTGAACAAATACAACTTCAAGGACTTGGATTCCACCAGATAGCGATCGGGAATGTATGCAATGCGTATTTCGGCGAAGTCAGGCTGCCCCGTCTTGGGGCAAAGCGAGGTGAATTCAGGGCAATTAAGCATCACCATATAGTCATTTTCAGGGTGCTTGTTGTCAAAACGCTCCAGCAACCCTGGGTCATAGTCAAAAACGTAATGGGTGCTGCCGCTCCCAAGCTGGGCGATTTTCGCCAGCTCCTCCTTGCTCCTGCTCATAATAATTGGCTCCTAGTTTTGTTTATGCAGACGGAACTAAGCCGTCAAGACAGGATGGAATTGCGAACTGTCTCGGTGCGAAAATTTAATGCCAGTCCTCCTTTTTGCAATCGGCGCACCTCCATTAGCCTAGTAAAATGCAACTTTGTTTCATTATGTTTGCGGCCATTCTCTGGAAACTAAATCGTACAACCTCAAATAGCGATGTCGATGCTACTTGCGTGTTTTCGCTAGGGCAACCTTAGTGGGCGCCGCTTCAGCGCCCAAATTCAAGACAACAAGCCCTTGATTTTTCAATTTGAGGCAATGTAGTCATTCCAGCCAGCTGTGGCAAGCGTGGCTTTCCTTATGCAGAAGTCATGGTAGTCCTTCTGAGCAGGATTTGTCCAGGCAACCTCGCTATATGCGGCAATGCGGGACATGACCTTTTGAAAAATACGCCATTCTGGCACCTGCTCCGTCCATAGGCAAGTTTCAGGACCAATTATCGTGTCCTTGACCTTGTTCTCCCAAATAACGTAGGGATCAGTCATATAGACACCCTCCTCAGGCAATGCGAACATCCAGTTTTCCTGAGGCTCGAAAGCATTTGCGGGATAGTCCAGATAAAGTGAGGTGTGAACGGAGTACACCACCTTGTTGCCATGTGGTGCTATGCGCAGAGGCTCCCGTATGTCCAGCCAAGCCTGGAGCATGATGTCAGGCGAATAGACCTGGCCATTGCAGGAGCCCCAAATCCTAGGACGACGTCCCTTTGACGCGATATGCCTGCACAACTCCGACATGAAGTCACTCTCCAATTCGCGCATTGTTTTCAGCCCCTTGTCCTTCATAGCCTTTTGGCAAAGCGGGCATTTCTCCCATCCATCAGTCACTGCCTCGTCGCCACCAAGATGAATTTCTTCACTTTCAGGGAACAGCTCCATCAATTCGTCATATAGGCCCTTGATGAATTCCAGGGATTTTGGGTTTCCAATGCAGAATTCATACGTGGGCTTGTGCTCACAGGAATATTCGGGATATGCCGTAATAAGCAGCTTGGAATGCCCTGGCACATCAATTTCAGGAATTATCTGTATGCCAAGTTCAGAAGCCTGTTTCACAATCTCCTTTAAATCCTCACGGGAATAGCAACCATCCTCCGCAGTGCCATGCCCAGATACCTTCGCCGCTAATGTTGAAGGCAGGCGCCATCCCTGGTTGTCAGTCAAATGCCAGTGGAACTTGTTTATGCGGTTGACCGCAAGCAGCCTGAGAAATTTGCAGATGGTCTGTGGTTTCTGGAAATGCCGTACGCTGTCCAGCATGAAGCCACGATAGTCAAATCGAGGCGCGTCCTTGACCATCCCACAATCCAAATAGGCATTTTCTGTGCCGCATTGCGATGCATAAAACGCCATCTGCGACAGCGCATTCGCCGCATAGCGAAGACCGACTGAACTGCCAGAGGCGATGGTAATCTTCTCCATCGTCACCTGCAACCGCCATTCCTCCTTGCCCATATCCGCCTGCAATTCCAGGCAAATCTTCGCATCGGCTTGAGAGGCCACGTCACGCACTGGAAGCCGCAGCCACTCAAAGCCACGATGTATTTCCTCGGCTGCCCCTCTGCCCGCCTCAACAGCAAAGAGAGTATCCAGAGAACGCAATGCAATATGCCCTTCTGCGAGAATAACATCCTTAGGCAGAGGAATCAGAATATCAAGTGTGGAATGTTTCATAGTAGTACAGTCCCAATTGCTTCTTTTTTTTTGGATATGGCCTATTGGCAGTCACCTCAAGTATGACAACGAAGAATGAATATAGGTCTTTTTCTGGAAATTGCAAAGCACGACTTCAGGCATTATCTTATCGCAACATTCGGAGTACTCGTGGTATTCAGCCGAAGCAGGAAAACCAAAGTCACGATAAAATGGAAGAACTAATTGAACCAGGAAAAGTCAAGCTGCTGGATCAAGGCACATCTGAACACCAGCCATACGATTTAAGCGAAAAGGCACTCCTTTTCAATTATCACGAGGCGTTCTACAAGATATTTCACCTTCCATTGGACTGGATGACGCCTGACAACAAAACCTTCACCGTATGCGGAAAATCACACTGCAACGCACTGTGCTGTTGCATTATGGAATCAGAGGAAGGCGCCCGCCTGTGCAGGGAATTGACCGAAAGACGCGTGGATCTCGCCCGCAGCACAGGAAAGCCAGTCATCACCTGCTGCCATGCAGGTTTCTATGACGTGGTAATCCCAATCGTCATTGACAACACCTATCTGGGAAGCCTTTGCTTTGGTCAATTCCTGCGTAAAAAACCAACGGCACAGCAAATGCAGCAAGTCAAAAAACGCCTTGCATTCTTGAAGCTGCGACCTGGCGCCTTGGAACGCTTCTACAAAAGCACGAGGGTTTTAAGCAAATCAGAAGTGGAGGGGCTTGTTGAACTGCTGCAGATGCTGGGGATATACCTCAGCGAAACCCATGACAAATGGCAGTTTCTCGCCTCATTCCAACAAAGTGACCCAATCACAGAAGCCACAAAATATATCCAGCATCACTATGCCCAAAGCCTGACCATCGACGGTCTAGCACGCCTTGCCCGCATGAGCAAAAGCCACTTCATACACCGCTTCTCAGAGCAGGTGGGCTACTCGCCTATCGTCTATCTCAACAGATACAGGATTAGCCAAGCAGTTGACATGCTTAACAAAAGCAAGCATAATATCGCTCAAATCGCCGATTTGTGTGGCTTTAATAATATCACTAACTTCAACCGCCTTTTCAAGCGGTATACTGGCAAAACGCCAATGCAAATACGCAACGAGCATAATGCTCTTTAATGTAATTTCTGCAAACGCTATGTTCCACTTACAAGTAGGCTATAGGCGCCATGAGGGGCGCCTATGCCACCATTTGCTCTTGTTAACCAGCTACCGGCTTAGAATGAGCAGCTCCATTTTGAAGTATTTGGCCCTGTGAACAGCTTGTTGCATTCAGGCCATTGCGCTGCAGTGGAACTATTGTTGTTGAATGTGCGTGCCTTGGGATAGTCCATGGTTTCGCAATGCCCATCCACAAAGCCGATATTAGCCTTGCCCGTCGGGGGCGTATTATCATCGTTAACCAGCCATCCATGCCTGAAGGATATGAGTACAACGCTATAGTTCCATAGCGAGGCCGCATTCGCAACCTTGCCATGCTTTCTCTGGCGAGCATCGCCATACAAGCCAACGCTGGAAGGATTGGCAACTGCGCCGATACGACGCGGATACACAGTGTCATAGCCACTCAGCGTGCTGGTCAATAGGTGGTTTATGCCGTAATGCGGTACAGTATACGAGCCATTAAAGTAGTTTGTGGTGTCGCTGCCATCCGTTGCGGAGGCGAAACCACAAGGCTCGGCAGGGCAAGACCAGATGGACTTGGCTGCTGTTGAATAGTAGTAGGCCGTACCCACGTA
This sequence comes from Victivallales bacterium, assembly GCA_017450525.1. GTDB lineage: Bacteria > Verrucomicrobiota > Lentisphaeria > Oligosphaerales > Oligosphaeraceae > RGIG3456. The sequence goes on from JAFSTJ010000447.1 coordinate 5,241, forward strand.
TTCAGCAAGATAACTATACCAGTTGGGCGATCCCCATAGCGGGAGATAGTCATCGTTGCTGGATGTATACACAGCTGTCGCCGTGCCAAACTGCTTTACATTGGAAAGGCAACTGGTAATGCGGGCTTTCTCCCTTGCCTTGCTCAATGCTGGCAGCAACATGGCTGCAAGAATGGCGATGATGGCGATTACAACAAGCAATTCAATCAAGGTAAACCGTCTTTTTTTCATGGTGGCCTCCAATTTTTACTAGGAAAATTTTATGTATAAATACTATTGTCCACTATCTACTGTTGTAACTCAAAAAAGCGTCTCGCTTGTGGTCACAGCCTCGGGGAAATAGAATGAACGCTGGAAAGTCTCTGCGTAGTCCACTCCAATGAGGCTGCCCTCGTAGGCATTGCGCTTGCGCACATTTTCCGCATCGTCATTCTCCTTGTCGAAGAAACGGAAGGCAAAGGCACGATGCGCCGCAAGTTTGCGTTCGATGTATGGGGTTATGTCAACGATGTGCGTGATTTCCTTCACGCCGTCCGCGCCGCTGAAATGGTAGTATTTGGCAGGCGTCCATGGCTTGCCCAGGTCGCCTGAGCAGAACCACCTGGACTGGTTCCACGCATCACGCGAAATAGTCGCCATGGTGGTGTGCTGGAAGTACTCCGCCCACCAATGAGCGAAGACTATGTCTGGCTGGTACTTGCGTATCGCCTTGATGCATTCCCGATACAATTCCCGCGTCTGGAAATCCTCGAAGTCAGGCAACCACAGACATTCCAATGAGCATCCAAGAATGTCGTATGCCTTGGCTGTGTTCTCCTTGTAGCGCACTACCGCAGCCTCGCTGCCACCTGGCTCGTCATAGTCCTCGTCCCCATTGCCAAAGGCAAAAACGGACACGGAATTGCCCTCCGCAATCAACTTGCAGATGGTGCCTCCCATGCAGGTCACCGCATCGTCTGGATGCGCCGATAAAATCAGAACCTTCTTGTTCATTGTAAGCCCCTCTATTTTATCCACAGATTCACACAGATTTCTTTATCAATAATCTGTGATAATCTGTGTGAATCTGTGGATAAAATTATTACTCCGCCCAGCCGATGCCTACATAGTAGGTGTTGGCACTCTGTGTGGTATCCACCCTGCCGAACTGACAGATTATCGGCTCCGTGGCATTGATGCCAAGGGCGTACTGCGTTAGAATGGGAATCTGGTTGCCACCAGTTTCGTCCGCATGGTCCAGGCGAATAGCTATGACACGTTCAGCAGGAACCTGTACGGTAAATGACGGCAACGGCGCACGGTCGCTAAAATAGACCGTCACAACTGCCTCGGCGTCCTTTTTTGATGGATTGAAGAACATCAGGGCCTCATGTGCCTCCATCGGGCCATTGTCCACCTTCTTGGGCAGATACCCGTCAGCAAAATACCAATTCTTTTTACCAGCCATTATCAGATTCCTTTTGCAATGAGTTCACGTATGAAAGGTGTCAGGGACTTGGGACCTTCTGCGGTAATCACAAAGCCCTCCTCAATGCGGTTCGAGCCAGCGGGATAGCCCCACAGCGAAATGTCGCTGTTGACGCACATGTTGGCCTGGAACTCGTATGTCGCCTTCTCGTCTGGATACGGCGATTCAGCCTCAGCAAGACCAATACCATGCATTGGTGGATACAGGTCGTACTTTGACATGTCGTACTTGGCGAAGACCTCCTTCACCTTGCGTACCATCTCGCCTGAAACTGTACCAGCCTTCAGGTAGCTCTGCTGCACATTCGCCGCCTCGAAAAGCACATTCAGGAAGTGCTTCTGGTCATCACTTGCCTTGCCGATGACAAATGGATATTCCACTGTGGCCACATATCCCTGGTACTGCACCGCCATCGCCGCCATCAGCATCTCGCCATTACGCATGATTTTGTTGGTGGCACGACCAATGACCGTGTTGGTGCGCTCGCCTGAGCCGAATACCATGAAGTTGATGTCTTCCGCGCCAGCCATGCGTGCAGCGCCCTCTGCTGCGCCAGCCGCCATGGTCTCGGGATTTCCGTCCACCGCATATTCCAGCAGTTTCTTGTATCCCTCGCAGGCCTGGCGTCCAGCCTCCGCAAGGCATGCCACTTCTGCATCGGACTTGATCAGGCGCAGTTTGTACATAATGGGCGATGCATCCACAATCTCTGCATTGCCAGCAGCCGTCTTTACGCGCTCATAAATTGGCGCGGGTATGTCCCATATACCAACCATGCCCAGGCGACGACCGCCCTTCAAGGCCTCTTGTATCACATCCGACAATTTGCGGAAGGTACTCAGAGGATAGTCGATTTCCTCTGGCACGCTGACGCATGCAAACTCCTTCACATTGCAGTAGCCCTTCCAGACAGACATTTCACGGGCATAGTTCTCACCTTCAGGCGCACCAGCCAGCACAGGCTCGCCGCTCTTCGGAATCACGCAGATGCCACGCTCAAAAATCGGCCAGAAGTTGCAGACATAGCGCAGGTTCTCCTTGCGGTATTCGTCTCCATACACCAGCACCGCATCCAGACCAGCACGCTCCATCTCTTCCTGGAAACGCTGGATACGTGTCACAAACTCACTTTTTGGAATACAAATCGCCATAACTACTCCTTAATCCTTGGTTATAGTTTAAGTGTTTCAATTCGCATTTGTTCGGCAGCGCACTCCAACTGCCGCACGCAGTCGCCATGCACGATTATGGCATGATGCGCCACGCCATTGGAAATCAGGTCCTTCAGGAAGTCCTTAACTGGCCTCTCCAGCTTCACCATAGCGTGCAGTTCGTTGCATGGCAAGGTGGGATAATCTATCGCCTCGCCCTTGCAAATCAACATGCGATATGACTCGCCGCAGTTGAGAACGTGGCCGAATGTGACAGTACCTGGCTTCATGATGAGTTCGTAGTTCAGGCCGCCACCTGAGAAGCCCCACTCCTCTGGAGAGCCAGTCAATGTCACATTCTTGGCAGACTTTGCCAAGGCGGGCACGCCAATGCCATGCCCCAGCATAAACAGGGCGTTGTTCGCCATGTCAAACTGCCCCCATTCAGCCTGCAAAGGCATGTTTCCTGTGAACTGACGCATCAAATCCATCATCACGAGGCCACCCACATCTCCCTCGCAGGCAACGGGGAAGTCATCCTCTTCCATCAGCAGTGAAGCACCCATCCTGGCTGGTGTGCCAGTCATCTTCTCAATGTAGTGCTGCCCCAGGAAACAAAGTCCATTCAGATTGAACTTCTTATACAACTCGCGCATGGCAAGCCCGAGGCGGACGGATTTCTCCACGTCCTCAAAAACAACATTGCGATTCTTGTACTTGCCGAACAACTGCTTGGCAAGACGGGTGGACTTCTTGATGTCAATTTCCTTCCACAGATTGATGAGATGCTCGGCCTGAATAGTCATGACCTCTGGTCCCAGGAACCCCTTGATCTTCGCACGGTCGAATTCCAGGTCATACATTCCCCTGAACACATGACCTACAATGCCATACGTGGCGCAGGTCAGGCACTTCGCCGCATAGATAGCACTCGCCATTCCAGCAATTTCCTTGTATGCGTCTGCATCCGCAATCTCACCCACAACAACCCTGTATTTCAGTTTCATCTTTTTGAAGCTACCAGAAAGTTGTGTTATCGCAATGAGCGCGGAATTGCGCATTGTGGCGACGTAGTTGTCCTTTGGATTGACGTCATTGCCAGTCTGCGTGCTAAAAAGAATGACTTCAGGTCTTGCGCCACAGCGGTTTATGGCGTGCATCGTGATGAAGTCAGGTAGATATGTTCCAGCAATGATGACTAAAGTTTCGATGCCCGCTTCATGGAAGGCAGTGCCAGCCTCCTCCGCCCTGTCAAGTGTATCCACCATTCCAGGATAGACCACTTCCACGCCTGGCATGGCTTTGCGCAGGCGGGCGCAGGCCTTGTTCAAATCCCCTTCCACCTGCGAGCGCAGTGACGGATACATCCGCCAGTATTCAAAATATCCCAGTCCAAGGAAACCCACCTTCTGAGGACGCTGCGCCAATGGCTTCGTAAGCACATCGCCGAAAACGCCAGCGCCATCCGTGTCAAAACTGGTGATTTGTATGTTTTTCTTTGCCATAGAAATATGCCTACTTGAAGATTTCCCTTGCAATGTCATCCAATGTGGCGAAAACCAATTCACGCCCCGACGCGGCAGTCACCTTTCGTACAAAGTCAAAGAACTCGTGCAGGAAACGTATGCCTTCGCCATTGTGAACGGGATCCACATGACAAAGCGCCACAAACGGCAAATCTGCCGCCAAAGACTGAAGATAGTCATGCCTTGCTAGTTCCATCATAAGCTCATAGCGCTCCTTTGGCAGCATCCATGTGTAGTCGCAGGTCAATGGCAGTGAAATACCGTAGCCCTTTTGGTTAAGTTGCTCCCATCTTGTGCGGGTTATATCCCTAGGCGCAACATCCATTCTGTCCAGCAAATAGTCCCAGCCAGTCTCCTGCAATGCGGTGGAACTGTCCCAGAGGAAGCCCTCTTCGTGCACAGCCTCAAACATGGCTGGACTTTCCTGCAATGCGGGAGCGCGGAAGCCGTTTACCTTGAAGCCCAGCGCATCCTCCAGCACCTTACGCCCTTGCTGAATGCGCGCCCTGCAATTTGCCAGGCTGTGGTCTTTTTCCAGGAACTCGCGGTTCTCTGCCGCCCAGCGCTTGTTCTCCGCTTCGTGTGGCAGGTCAAGCACCATGCTTGGCGGCACGCCCAGTTCAAAACGATTGTGGCGCAGTCCATGCACACCAAATGCAAAGCCATCCGCATACGCCTTTTTGCTTGCGGTGACGTATGTATCGCTCAATGTATAGAATGGACGGTCCGTCGCCTCGTCCAAAGGCACGATATTGAAGGTTGCAGGCACACTCTCGCTCTTGAAGAAGTCAATCAGGTGCACATAGTTCTCAGGCGTACTCCATCCTTCCAGAGCCACATCATCGACAGTCATTCCGAAAAAGAACTTTTTCATAAAAAACACATCCTGTTTTATATTGCTTGTTTAGAACGGTTTTTAATATACAAAGAAAAAGGCGCTGTCAAATAATACAATATTGCTAATTTATAGTATGATATTGCTATTATTTCAAGCAAATTGAATCAGTCCTTGTAAACCGCCATTTCAACGCCCTTGACGTTGATTCCATTATGAGGAATCATATATTCGCCAGAATTGTCAACAATTATCCTTATGTGATTCCAGCCATGCCTGACGGCTTCAGGTGGTCCCTGGAAGAAAAACAAGCATTGAGGCGATGGCAAACTGAAATTCGAGAGTGGCTGGAATAGTTCGCCAGAACCTGGTACCTGACGCAGTTCCATGCCGTTGCATTCAACGGAAAGTGCACTGAAAATAAAGCCTGGGCGGTCCATCTCAACCCGCACCAGCGCAGATTTGCCCTTGTCAGCCCCTTCTGGGAGATGTATGTCCATTTCCAAGACATGATTAAGCACATTCCAAGGATACCTTGCTCCGCGGGTGATGGTATGCAAAGGCATATTGCGGAGATATTCCTGGTTCCGTAACTTTGCAAAAATGTCAAATGGCGGTTCAACGCTCATATTTGCACGCTGGCGCGGATCATTGAAATGATGATCGCGCACGTATGAGAAGTTGAAGAAGGAGACGCCATCCGCGCCTCGTTCCATTAGTGACGCAGCCATGGTCAGATAAACCTCCCGTCCTGTACGACGGCCCATATTATACCCAAGCACAGGGCGTGTGTCCGTAATGAAATGAAGTTCGCCCAGCACATCCGCCGTGCCTGGAAGAGCCTTGTATTCCTCGACATTCTGGTCTGGCGAGGTAATGAAAAAAGTTGAGACTGTGATGAGGTCGATGAGCCCCTCTTTTTTCCAAGTGGGCACATCAAGCCCTGCATTCAATGCATTTGCTATGCTGTTTGGCACACGAACGCCCAGTTTCATGCCATGCTCCTGGGTCAGTTTGCGTAGCCTGCGCACGAAATCCGTCATTATGAGAGTGCCCTGTGGTACATCTTCTGGCTCAAAATAGGGAGCGGAGCGCATGAAATCCAATTCAAGGCCATCAGCACTGTAATTGGTGACCAATTCCTGAAGTATCGCAAAGTACCATTCCCGCACTTCGGGGAAAATGTAATTGTTTGAACGGGTGGTGCGGAGTCTGAATTCAGGATGAGCCCGCCAGAATGGGTCATGCGTTGGAGGCACTCTCTCGCCAATGTACTCCAGATAATGATGGTCATTCATCCTGTAGGAAATCCAGGGCGAAATATTGCCTTTGCGTGCCGTGTCCAATGAGATTTTCACAGGGTCCTCATATTCCTTGGATAGCATATATTCACGGACACGATGAAACGCCTTGTCAAAATATTTCCAGTCAGCCGTCACATTGGGATCCTTATGGGCTGCACCCAACTCTGGCCATACCCGATTGACCTTGGAATAATATACTGGCAAGCGCCACGCTGTGGGGCAGCACATGAGAATGTCAATCCCTGTTCCAGCCAATTCCTGCACATAGCCCCTGAATTGACGGGGACTCACCTCTGTGTCATAACTCTGATAAGGAGACTGCGTGGTAAAGCCAATTAGAAGTTCAAGATTGTATGCCAGTTTCATGCGACAAGATTATTTGCAATACCAATTGTGAAATTATACTCCATTAGGATAAGAAGTGGACTGTGGACTGTGGACTGTCCACTGTGG
>JAFSTJ010000448.1 GCA_017450525.1 Victivallales bacterium
GACCAAATCACCACAGAAAAAAGCAGGAGGCCAATGGCGGCCAGGGCCATCCAGCCGATGGAAGTCGTCACGGGCAGCATCAGGTCCAGCCGTTCCGGCGAGCGCAGTTTGTCCAGCGCTTCTGCACTGAATATTTGCTTGTTGTTCTCTGCCATCAGCTTTCCTCCTGTTCCAGATTAACCTTTGCCTTGACCCCGTCCGTCAGCCCATCAGTGCCGGAAACGATGACTACTTCACCCTCGAAAAGCCCCGACAGGATTTCCACATAAACACCGTCCTCAAATCCCGTCTCCACATGGCGGCGTTCCAAACGTCCGTCCTCATAGGCCACAAAAACTTCCGAACGGGCAGAATCCAGTGCGGCGATTGGAATGGACAGCGCACGATGTGTCTCCTGGGACTGCAGATAGACGTTGCTGTAAGTCTGGGGAATGAGTATCCCTGCTCTGTTGTCCACTTCCCAGATAATCTGCCGCATGGCGACAGGCTCAGAAAAAGCAGGGGAAATATCTACAATCCGCGCCATGCACACAGGATTGCCCGCTGTGCTGCCCGAGGAAACCTTCATGTCGTACATTTTAACAATGTCGGCACGGTCAAATTCCATCTGCGCTCTCTGTCCCACCTCCAGCCCGCGAGCATCCTCATCACTGACTGCCACAACAAAAAGCATCTGCTGAAAATCCCCCACCAGCGCCAAAGGTGTCCCCGCATTCACATAGGAACCCAACTGCTTATAGACCAGCAGCACCTTCCCGTCAAGGGGAGCCGTCACCTGGCAGTGGGAGCCCTGAATCAAAAGCTGCTCCTTTTGTGCCATAAAATACTCCCGCTCTGCCAGGGCCTGCTCTTTTTGCACACGGGCAATGTCCAGATTGACCTGGGCCGCCTTATAGACGGCCTCAACCTCGTCAAACTTCTGGGGCGAAGCCGCACCATACTCCAGCAAGGAGCCATAGCGGTCATAATCATTGGTGGCTCTGGCCAATTCCGCCTCTGCCTTGGAAATGTCCCCCTCTGCCTTGACTACGTTCTGGTCCGCTTTCAAAATATCTATCTCCGCCTGACGGAGACGCAGGGGGTGCTGCTCGTTGGCGATTTCAAAAAGCACCTGCCCCTTGACGACCTGGTCATTTTCCCGTACATTGATTGCCTGGATACGCCCTTCTATCAAAGTGATGGCGTCCGTCATATTGTCGGAGTAGAGGCTTACCGTCCCCAAAGCGGCACGCGCGTGCATCTCCCGCACCCGCGCCGTGGCACCGTAGAGATTCAACCGACGATCCGCCATGCGCGAAGCGATATTGCTCTCTCCAGCCAGATTCAGGTAAGCGCCATAAGAAATGGCCAACACTACCAGCGCCATCATAAGGCCAGCCACTCCCCAGAATATCTTTTTCATAAGACGACCATTCCTTTACGCCAAATAATCACGCCAAAAAGGCAACAGAACCATTATCTTTTATTATTCGGTTCTACCATTTTTGATTCCTCTATTATTAGATCTCAAACTTCCCACATAGAAAATACCAACGGCTCCTTGAAAACCGTATATCTCAAGAGATAAAATCCTCAAGCCGCCTGCAATAGGTGTTGCATGGACTCAGGCAGTTTGGACATAAACTTCGCATAGAAGGTTTCTACCTGCTCATCGGTAATATGGAATTCTTCCTGAACCGTTGCCAGCATAGCCTCCACTATGATTTGCATGGCTTCATGGTAGGTCATGTCAGCAACTTCGGCTATCATGATGTAGAACAGCTCGCCCAGCGTTCGATCGTCTTCATTATCACGCTTGGAAACTGCCAGAAGCATAAAGCGGGTGAATACCATGGCAACATGGGCGGTAAGACCGTCATAAGAAAGGCCGTGGTACTCTTTCCTAAGCAACAGGCTGCTCTTGCAAGTCTTGAAAAACACCTCGATGTCCCAGCGATGACCGTAGATGCGGATTATGTCATTCTCGCTAAGGCTCATGTCCGTGCAGATTATGGCAATCCAATCTTTGCGGTTGTTGCGGTTGCGAACGCAGACGATGCGGGCATCAATGCCATTTTCGCCATTATTGTCCTGCCCAACTTTTACGGATACAGACAGAAGATACCTGGAACGGCCACGGCGTTTCTTGCTAGAAGCAAAAATCTGCTTGATGTCCATTGGTTTTCCTTCAAAGAGGTAGAATCTTTTGTTGCTGCGCTTTACCATAGCAATTGTGTTAAGGCCAAGCTTCCTGATATCCAAAAGCTGCTGGGGATTGGAGAACCAGCTGTCAAAGAGGACATACTTCGCTCTGTGGCCTGCTGCCAGGGCAGTCTTCAAGAGATCTATCATGACAGAAGTGGCCTTTTGGCGGGCCATGAGCCTGCGCTTCCCAGCAATAGTGCGCTTGTCTACCTTGTTGCAGGGGCCGAGAATCTTTTCATCATCATTCGATGCCAGAAGGGAGTAGTTGATGGGCAGGAAGGTGCAGCCATCCGTCCATCCCAAGGTCAGCAACCTGAACCCCTTCTTGCAACACATTGAAACATGGTCAAATACCCAGGAGGCAAGTTCTGTGCGCTTAAAGCCAGCGCGCTCATACAGAGAGTCGTCAATGACAAAGCAGTCATCGCGGTTCTCGGATGTCAGTGAGCGAATGTGCCCGTTGATTATCCGCTCGGAAAGCATAGTGGTAAAGCGAAGCCAGTTTGTGCGAGGATTCATGAGGAAACGGTAGTAGGTGTTCTTGGAAAAGCCTTCACGAACTTTCCCCAGCTTGTGTTGCATGTAGAAGCTCCCCATGCGGAAGGCATTGGTCAGAGTGTAAGTGAACAACTCCTTGACAGGTATCCCCTTGAGCTTCGAGCCACCACACTTGCTCAAAAGGCTTATGATCCCATAGGCAGTGAGGAAATTTACAATAGAAGCAGAAACATTCTTTTCATC
>JAFSTJ010000449.1 GCA_017450525.1 Victivallales bacterium
ACGCACTGTCCATGCAAAACCAATGGTGGAAGTCCCGCGTCCAGAGTTCGCGGCTCATGGCCGCGAACATGGACGCCGTCGGCGTATGGAAAAACATAGGGGAGATTGGCCCATTACGAAAGTTATGGGATATCTGCGCTGCGAAATAACTATGTATCAAGAGAAAAAAACGCCGCATCAGTCATAATGACCGATACGGCGGTATTGGCGCGATGTTTGCCTGAGTTTCAGGAACGGTCGGCCTTAAGCGTTTCCAGCAATGTTTTCACATTGATTTTACGCGGGACCACCTGTTCCTTTAGCGACTGTGCCGCTGCGGTTCCCGCGGCTTGTCCCATGTTCACGCAGGAGAGAATCAGCCGGGAGGCCGCCTGCGCCATGAATTCGGAAGAAAGACAACGTCCCGCCACCAGCAGATTGTCGATTTTCACTGGAACCAGGGAGCGGTAGGGAATATCGGACGGACCATGTTTGAACTGGCGTTCGGCTCCGTATCTGCCCCAGCCGTCCGTCATGTTCTCATATCCGCAGGGCGGTTCAAGCGAGCCAGGATGTCCAGTGGAAGAAACATAACAGATTTTCCCGTCAATGATCTCCTTGGCCCATTTGATGTTGCCGACGCCGTCTGGATTATGCAGATCGAAATGATGGAAGGTGCTGGTGACCGCGTCATCGAACTGGACTCCGCGGGCGAAATCCAGCGTCTTCAGGACATATTCACCGACGACTCGGCGACTTTCCCGGACTCCCAGCAGGTAAGCGGTGTCCACCAGATAGGAGTTTTCGAATCCTGGAATGTTCTCACGAATGAACTTGGAGAAGAAATCCGCCTGTTCACGCCCTTCCTGATACATTCTGGTCAGATCGCGATTTGAGAGCGGATCGCAGTTTCGGGAATGCGATATGCAGAAACAGATCTCATCCTTGCCGCAGTGCTTCGGCCGCCCTGGCACAAACACCGACCAGTTGAGATGATTTTCGAACATGATGGGCATGCGTCCGTCTTCATGCGCGGCCTGGATCAGTTTTATCCAGCTGGGATCCGTTGCTTTCAATTCGGAATTCAGGTATTTGTCATAATCGACCCCACCCAAACGGAAATCGATGGAACAGGCCCGATGCTTGCCGTCATCTGGTCGCCCGCTCATGCATTCGCAACCAGCGAAAAAGGCCAGATCAGCATCTCCGGTGCAGTCGATGAAACGTTTGCCGAAAACGACTTGTCTGCCGCTTTTGCTTTCCACGACCACGCCGCGAACCTGATCGCCAGACATGACAGCATCGACGATGACCGTGTCCAGCAGCAGATCGACTCCCGCTTCCCGGATCATGCGGTCGAGTATCAGCTTGTGCTTTTCCGGATCGGAATTGCGGCGGAAATGTCCATCGACATCTTCCAGCCGTTTCAGCATCTCGGCACTTATTCCAGCTGGAGTGTCCAGCGGGATCGGAACCAGTCCGATCGTGGCCAGGCCACCCAAGGCCGTCCCTTTTTCGATCAGAAGAACACGGGCGTTGTGTCTGGCTGCAGCGATGGCCGATCCGAAACCTGCCATGCCACCGCCGCAAACCACGACATCGTATTCACCGATGTTTTTCAGTTCGCGCGGATCTTCGATTACATTGCCGTTTTCCAGAATTTTGTAGCTCATTTTATCAGTTTTCCTTTTTGTTGGAGTTTATTTCTTGGATGGTTATTGCAAATGATTGGCAGTTGTCGGCGCATATTCCACATCCGACGCATTTTTCCACGTCAATATGCGCTCCCTGGTGATCAAATGAGATGGCCTGTTTCTTGCACAGCCAGCGGCATGTGTCGCATCCTGTGCATCCTCGGACAACCGCAACTTTTCTGCTCATAACGATTTTCCCCGCTATGTTTTCCCAGCCAGGTTCGGACCCGCCGGGCTTTCTCTGTATGCCAACCGTTCCCCTGGCAACCCAGGAATTCCGACTGCAATTAATATACGCTCAATATATAATGCCGAATTTGGATATCAAGAACTTGTATCGGCTAAAAATTGATATATCTTGTCGTAAAAATGATATTTTCAACAAGACGAGTTAAATATGTTTGAACTTGAGCCGATATTGCAAAGTTTTGAGATGCTATGCGGCTGCAGGCTGACTTTGCATGACCATCACCATGTGCTGGCCAATCTGGACGGCACTCCGATGTTTCAGCTTCAGCGCACCTCGCACAGGCAGACCTATTCCGCGTGCCAGCAGATGCCCCGGCAGTATTGCATCGAACACTGTATGTTCAAATTCAACGCCGAAGCGGAACGGACCCGGCCGCGATGCCGGATCAACCATTGCCAGGCAGGCAATATCGAGGTCGCAGTGCCAGTTTTCCGAAATGGACGGCATGTGCTTTCGATTTTTGCCGGCCTCTGGAAAGTTCCCATACCAGAAGCGGAACGGGGCAGGATTAGGGAACTCTGCCGGCTGCTGCCTGTTTTTGTGGACGGCTTGCTGGTCCAGGCTGAACAATATCGGATTGCGGTTCCCGACCATGCCGTTCAAAAAGAAAAAATCCGAAGTTTCATTGCAGAAAATTTCAACCGACCAGTCTCCACAGCGGATCTGGCCGGATTTCTGTCTCTTTCCGTGGTGCGAACCTGTCATGTAGTCCGGAAAACCTTTGGAAAATCATTTTCGGAACTGTTGACGGATGAACGGCTTAATCATGCGGAACTTTTTCTGAAGCAAACCGATTACAGGATTGGTGAGATTGCCGAATTATGCGGGTTTCAGAACCCGGAGCATTTCTCCAGAACCTTTCACCGCAGGAACGGGATGAGTCCAGGTCGGTTCCGTAAATCCGCCGACAGGGGCGGGAAATCCGAAAAAAGAGTCGGTATCACATAATCATTTCCAATTGAAAAAGCCAATGCCCAGATTTTTGTTCTGCCCATGCGTTTAGTTTTCCACACGGCGGCTCTGTAAAACACCTGTAAATCAAGTTGTATTGCTTGCTTATAATGCTAAATTTCATATCCTAGATTTGTTGAAGTCTCATTTACAGTCTGAGAATCCAATATGAGTAAAATTATAACAAGATTGCGTCAAATAGACAAAATGTCCTTATGGCTGGGATGCCTTCTGCTGGCCCTGGTGCTTATGATGGCGTTTTTTGCATTGTCATTGCACTTGCGCAATGCAAGGAGGAAGGTGGATCCTGAAGTCACATCCAAAGCCAAAAACAGTTTTCCAAGGACAATTCGTGTGGTGGGCGACAAAGACTACAAGCCATTCTCATATCTCAATGGGAGGTCCGTCCCCTGCGGATATGACATTGAACTGGTGATAGAACTCGCCAATCGACTGGGCTACAATTTGGAATTGGAGCTTATGAGTTGGAACGAGGCCGTCAAGATGATCCAGGCGAATAGGGTAGATCTCGTTCTTGGCTGTGACTGGCAGGACACCGCGGTCATGGACTGCAACTTCACAATACCCACATTCGAGGAGAAGTTCGTCGTTTTCCAGGAAAGGCCATTGAATGTGTTCACAGAACTGTACTCGAAGAAGATAGCCGTCATAGAGGGCTGCGGCCTGAAGGCGACTCTGGAAAAATATCAGCTTTGGAAGAATTGCATCGAGTATGACAGTGTGACTGACTGCGCGCAAGCTGTCCTTGACAGTAAATGCGATTGTTTCATTGCGCATCACACAATTGGCGAGATTTGCCTTCGTGAGTTTGGCGACAGAGGAAAACGGCTCAAAGGACGGATGGATTTCGCTGGAGGGCAAATGTGCTTTGGCGTCACGAATGATATTCCGGACCTGTTTGCCAAGGTCAATGAAAAACTGATCGAGATACGCGCTGATGGCACATTGGACGCATTGGAGCGCAAATGGATCGGGCATTTTGTCGAGGACATCTCTTTGCTCAACTTCCTGCGCAAGAACCCGCTCACCCTTTTTGGCATCCTCAACTTTGCCGCGATTGTTGCTCTGGTCATTGTCATCATGTGCTTTTACCTTAGGCGTATCAAGATGGAAAGGAACCGCGCCATTGTTGCAGAGCAGGCCAAGAACCTGTTCTTCTCTACTGTGTCCCACGACATACGCACACCCCTCAATGCAATCATTGGCTTTTCCGAACTTCTGAAGCATGGCATTGATGACGAGGCGGAACGCAACAATGCCTTGAATGCAATTACAACAAGCAGCAATACGTTACTTGATCTGGTGAATGACATTCTGAACCTATCCAAGCTGGAGACAAACAAGATGGTCTTCAATATGGAATTGACGGATATGTCAAAGCTTGCGTCAGGCGTATTGCATTCATTTGACCTTGCTGTGGATGCAGAAAACGTCAAGCTGGTTGAGGAATTTGACAGCATGCCGTTCTTGTTTGTCGATCCATACCGCATTCGGCAGATTCTGTTCAATCTCATAGGCAATGCCGTTAAGTTCACGGAGAAGGGTGAAATCCGCGTGAAGATCGGATTTGACAAATATGAAGAGAAGGCGGATGGTTTTGGGCAGCTGATTTTTTCCGTGTCTGACACAGGACATGGAATCTCTCTGGAAGACCAGCGGAAACTCATGCAGCCATTTGTCCAGGTGCAGGGTCCAAACGCGCAGAAGGGGACAGGGCTTGGCCTGTACATCTGCAGGCAGCTTGCGCTGCGCATGGGCGGCGAACTTACTTTGTATTCTGAATTGGGAAAAGGCTCCACATTCACGGTTATTCTGCAGAAGGTGGGCTTCTCCGTAACAAAACCGAATGCCGTCAATGACAAACAAGAAGAAGCTGGGGTGCTTCCCAATAAACGTGTGCTTGTCGTGGATGACATGGCAGTTAACCGCATTGTCCTCCAGGCGATGCTCAAGCGCCTAGGCATAACTGACATCACGGCCGCAGCCAATGGCGTGGAGGCATTGAAGATGCTTCAAGATTCGCCTGTGGGCTTTGATATCATCATGACGGATATGCTGATGCCCGTGATGGACGGCAAGGAACTGCTCCGCGAAATCAGGAGGAATGATTGCTGGAAGGCACTTCCTGTCTATGCCGTGACGGCAGACGCGGAGGTGCAGGACTCCTGCGAGGAATTGGGATTCACGGGAGTTCTGCTGAAGCCAATCACCTTGGATAAGCTCCGCAAATTGCTGTCGTGACCGCTAATGAGCAATTGAGGGTGCATCCATTTTCATGGATATTGCTCACGGCAAATGCATCCTTCTGGATACTGAATCTGACAATCCTCTTTCCTAACCTTAGCCAGATCTGCCGAAATAATCACGGCGGAACAGGGCGAGAAACTTTTCTTCGCTTTGGATATCGAAGAATCTGGCATGTATGATGTGAGCGAACTGCGAGATGCAGGCTTGACGGTATGGTTCCAGGAGGCCAACGAATATGGCGATTTGGGTTCACCCAAACTGCGCCCAGAATGGGTGAACCTTAAATGGGACGCGCCAAGTTATATGACTATATGCAACAGCCATTCGGCTTGGGGAGACAGCATCATCTCATTGGATAGGGAAAACCACAGGTTCGTATTGTCTGATGCATCAGCCAATATTTGAACCTAGTTTATCCCCACATTCCCCTGGTTGTTATCTTCAGGCACTACCCCCTGGTTGCCTTTTAGCGACAACTTGGCATCGGGTTCCATTACATACGTGTCCTTTTGACCTTCCCATAGATCTTCCAAGAACCAGCGGATATCTACGGCTGGACCTTCGTTGACATCTGCATCGGGGTCAGAATTGCACCTCAAATCTTCACCTGTACAATAACTCAAGGTCTCCAAGCACCTTTCGTGCATCTCTAGATCTGCCTCAAGGATTTTTTTCAGGCAATCACGTTGTTTGGGATCGGTATAGACCGTGTTGTTTTCCAATTTCAAATCATCTATCAACTTGTCCGCAATGCCAAGCATCTTTGAGGCTTCCGTTGAGGTAAATGCCTTGGACATGATATTGATAGTCGTTGGATCTAATCTCGATAATAGCATTGCCATGGACATAATTTGAGTCGCATTGGAATGGGGGGCACCAACTTCATCCTCTCCTCCATCCATAAATGACTTCACGACATTGACCTTCTTTACAACACGATTCATCATATCACGCGTTGCCTCAACTGCTTCGTATATTTCATCGGCACTTGAGAAACTATTGAGATTATTGAATGGCTTAAGTGACGTGTTTTTAACCTGTGCCTGAATTCTGGTCAACATTCCCTTGGGGAATGCAACGCCCTCAAGATTGACAAGAGCGATCTTAAAGATTTTAGGAATGCCATCCCTTGTGTTATAGCCCAATGAGCGAAGTTCGTTGAGATTATCTTTCAAGGCGGCTATCTTTTTCCTGATTGTTTCGTTGCTACGCAATTGGTTGTTTGAGCTCATGCATAGTGAGGGGGCAACATTAATAACAACATCTTCCAGGTCCTTGTCCCCTTCGCACAAGTCGAGGAACATTTTGATTTTGTCGGAAGGATTGATGTTATTCTCTTTTTGGAGAAGATCGTAGACAATTTGAGGACGATTATTCGTGATATTCATACCAATGGCAAATGCGTTCTCAGTACGGATCTGGAGAGGGTTCTTCAGACTATCTATACTCTTTTCATTGCGTGTGCCATCCTCATTGAAGAGCGTATCAATGATGTGTTTGGCATAACTCTTGTCAATTCTATTAAGGCCCAATGATTTGTTGCCCACGATTTCCTTAAGCAAGGCACACACCTTTTTTTCAATGGGGTTGAGCCTACTATTGATTAATCCTCTTTTATCCAGGTATAATGGCCCATTAAGTTCCATTCTCTTGGGAAGTTCTCCCTTGAGTCCCGCCTTCATGGCGTGTGAGAAAATCATATTCAGGGCCTCTCTGTCTCCAATCTCTGGATTGGATGCCAGCAGATTCGTCGTCGCGCTTCTGGCGGTATTATCAATTACTAACTTTGCCTTGTTCTGAATCCTGCTGTTCTCGTCTGCCACGGTGAAGCGCTGGACAAGGTCTTGCAGAACGCTGCCCTTGATGGAATTGCCCTTGAGATTGATCCCTTCCCTGATGCTCTCATCAAGGGCGGCATTGCCCTTTTCTCCTGCTTCCTGGAGAAGGGAATTGCGGATTGCATCAACCAGATTGGCGACTTTGCGCTGAGCGCTTTTGATGCCGATGGCGCACTTGAATTTCTGCCAAAGCCCAACCTCCTTGACCTGACCAGTGGTGTTTGAAAGGTAGTATGACTTGTTGGCATCAAGTGTACGAATGCTATCAAGATTAAAATTAACTGGCATTTTCAAATCCCTCCCTCTAGTGTGAATGGATGAATATTGAGGGCGCTCGCATCGAAACTCTTCGATTTCCTCTCACGTATGAATACACAAAGACCCCCAGAAAGTTACACAAGGCTAATAAAAGTTACACAATGCTCATGCGTGAAATATTTCTTGTGTTGATGGAGCATTGTCTGGTGATTCTTTCTTGTTTTGAGGTTCGAAGCCGCCTTCTTCGACAAGAATGTTCTTGAGTTCAAGCGCTATGCCCTGGGCGGTATCTGCAAAGGTGAGAATATGGATACCCAGCGAATCGGCATCAAGGTTATTCATCGGCAGTGTGATGGACAAAACCAGAGCGCCATCGAACATGCCAAGAAACGCATTGCGGGTACCCCTGCCATTATAGGACAATTCCAGCGCTTTTTGAAGCACGCCGTAGGGCAGTTTCTCGTTGTCTTCGCTCGTCATCACTGGCGCAAAAATGATGACATCATCATTTTCCTGCCTATACTGTATGGTGATAATCATGTCATCCGTTTCCAAACTGCAGGAATTGTCTGCTTCAACTTGCAATGGAAGCCCCGTTTTCTCTGCAAAAATCCTTGATCAATGTTTCAAATGGGGTCATGGATCTCTAAGTCTCCTCTTGGGATAATGGCATCATAATGTTATCAAATCGCGGTAATATAACGCATCTTGCCTGAAAACACAGATATTCCATAACTTTTCAAAATAGCGGATATCGTTTATGAACACGGCTGCTTTTCCCTTATGCCCCTGAATGGTCAAATAATGGCTATTAAAATTAAATTTTGCAAATTATTAGCAAAAATCAATATTAGTAATACATTATTAGGCAATTCAAAGGCAATGAAAACATTTTTTTGAGGAAATCCAATGTTCATCAATTTCACAGTCGGCAATTTCAGGTCATTCAAGGACAAGGTTGTGTTCTCTATGGAGAAGCATGGCCAGACGAAGGAACTTCCTGAAAACTGCTTTGGCAATTCGGCGCTTCCTTCAAAGATGTCGCTTCTGAAGTCAGCGGTCATATACGGAGCGAATGCCAGCGGAAAAAGCAATCTGATACAAGCATTGACCATGATGCAGTCTATTGTCATTAATAGCGGTGTCATCCCTGGAAAGATTGTCCCGATGCTTGAGCCCTTCGCCCTTTCTGAAAAGACGCTTGGTGAACCAGTATTCTTCGAGTTGGAGATGCTTGCCAACGGACGCCGCTACCGCTATGGCTTTGAATGCACTTATGATGAGATTGTCTCCGAGTGGCTTTATGCGCAGAAGCAGCGCATGACACTGATGTTCGCCCGTGAAAACAACGAGTTTGTGGATTCGTCGCCAGAGTTTGCCGAACTGAAGGCATGGACAAAGGTGCTATCGGACACCAAGTTGAATCTTCCCAAAAACGCTTTGTTCCTTCCTACTGCCGCGCGGATGTTTGCGGGTGGTGCCTGTGAAGCCGTGCTGAACTGGTTTGAGCACACGCTGCAAATCGTATCGGCTCACACTTATCAGCAGTATCTTGGAGCGACATTCGCCGCCATGAAGAACAGCGAACTGGCCGACAAGATTTCCAGGCTCATATCAAAGGCTGATCTGGGTATCCAGAAGGTCGAGGCTGGCGATGCGGACAGGGGCAATGCGTCTAGAATCGGAACCACGCACATCATTGCGGACAAGACCTATCATTTTGACATGTTTCACCATGAATCCTCTGGAACGCAGAAGATATTCGCGTTGTCATCGTCGCTGCTGGATGTGCTGAAGAATGGAAAGGTGCTTTTCATAGACGAACTGGACGCGAGTCTGCATCCGTTGCTTGTCAGCCAATTGATAGAGATGTTCCACAGCGATAATCCAGCCAATGCCCAGATGGTCGCCACCACCCATTCGCCGTCTATCCTCACCGAGACCACTCTTCGCCATGACCAGGTGTGGTTTGTTGAAAAGGACGAATATGGCTCGTCAAAACTGGCGTCATTGGCAGACTTTACTGGCATACGCGGAAACTTCACGCGCATAACGAAGGACTACCTTCACGGCTGCTTTGGAGGCATACCCTACATCAAGAACCTGAACGTGGAGGACTGAACTATGCCGCAGAAAAAATCCTGGCAGCAGTCGGTGAGGCGACCAGTTCAACAGCGCCGCAAGAGTTTCTGCATCTTCACCGAGGGCACAACCGAAAAACTCTATTTCGATGATTTCAATCTGCCGACTCTTCGGGTGAAGTGCATCGGCCTGGGCGGTGGAAACGCGGAACATCTTCTTCATGAGGCGCTTTGCCTTATGCGCCTTCCGAAGTATTCAGGCTATGACCACTATTGCCTTGTCTTTGACTGCGATGACAATTCGCAGGACGAACTGCTTCGGGTTGTGGGCAAAGCAGAGAAAGCCAAAATACGCTGGTGCTTCTCAAATCCATGCTTTGAACTATGGTATCTGCTGCACTTTGTATACCGCGATTCACCGACTTCTTCCACTGAACTGAAACAAAAACTCCTGCCAGCAAGAATACCTGGCTACACGGAAACAACAGAAGGCATCTGCGGATTGCTGGAGGACAGACTTGAAACAGCCATACGAAATGCCCAACGTCTACTTCAACCAGAAGAACGCAAGTCATGGAGGAATAGGCTTCGCGAGGCCAATCCCTCTACCAATGTTGATGAACTTGTTATTCTTTTGAAACAGAAAGATATAATCAAAGAATAGACTGTAATTTTCAGCTGTGCAGCCGAAATGAAACCTCATGCGACTAGAACTGGTACCCAATGACATAAGTGTTATGTCAACAAGACTATGACAATTTGCTATAATATCAACTATCAATGCGAATTCGCATTATTAAGTCGGATTATTCAAGACAAGCATCAAATACGTATTATTGGGGCTGAGTCTTTTCCAGTTTTTAATAAGTTACCAATTTCTTATTAGTCAACATTATAACATTGACCCAATTAAATCATACAGGTTTTTTTGTAACTGTTTGCTCATATCGTCATACTGCATTCCGTATAAATGAGCTAGAAATGTCGTAACAGATGTATTCCAAGGCATATATGGTTTTCCATCTATTTGAGTAAATGGTGCATCTGTTTCTGGCAGAAGCTTATCCAAAGGAATGCAACCTAAATTTTCCCTACCAGATTGCGTATAACACATATTAGGATTTATACTAAACCAACACCCTATGGAAACAGCTCTTAAGACATCTGTTTTTGTTCCTGTAAACCAATGAAGAACTGGTTTAGATTGACCAGAAAAACCTTCTAAAATATCTAGAACATCTCTTACGGCATAGCGAGAATGGATGCTCATAATTCGCCCCCCACATAGATTAGCATTTATAACAGCCTCCCGAAAAAATCGCTTTTGCTCCAAAAGAGAGCTCTTTGCTCTCGGAGAACCATCAATTCCTATCTCGCCAAGATATTTGCATCTATGAATAAGCTCAAAAAACAGTGCTATTTCTACAGAACGTTGAGCAACAAGTTCTGGATGAAAACCTAGAGCGACCTTTACAGTGTCTGTTCCCTTAAAATAGTAAGATGTTTTTTGATATGCTTTGGGACTTGTGGTGACAGCAAGAACAAAATCACGTTTCTTTTGAACCTCTGCAAATACCTTCATTGGTTCGTGATACAAGTCTAAATGACAATGAAAATCAATCATAAGACTCCCTGCTCCACCAAAAATGCCTGTATCTCCTCTATGCCACGTTGAACAACACCTAAATACTCCTTTCTTTCGTCTTGGCTAGAGAATGTCAAGGCACCTTTTATATAACTATTTATACCATATTTCTGAATCTGGATACTTGCAATTGCCGCTGCAGCTACATCCTGAGAGTGAGTGCCTTTGAGATTACTAACACAGTAGCCATTCTCTGTCAAGTCCTTTAATCCTGCTTTTAAAAAGGATGCCCTTCTAACTAGACAAGGTACGCACTCTCCGCAATGTCTTAAACCATGACGCTGGTATTTTCCACAACTTGTTGTCCCATATATCAATGATTTCATTAACATTTGATTTTTACATTCAATTAAAACCTCTCCTTTGGTTTTGTATTTATAGGGAAGAATCAGGTCGACCATTAGTCCAAGGTCATTCCATATTTGTTGTAGCATACTCATATAGACAGGATGAGTCGTTTTGGTGCTCATACTGCCAATTCTTAAGTTATCAAGAGGAACATTAAGACTAATAAAGCCGTTTTCTGGAACTATAATTTCTTTTCTTCCGTTCGTATTTTTACTAATCCCACAGGAAGCAAGTAGCGCATAAGCAAAGAACACTATTGACCTTGCTCTTGTTGAGTTTTCTGAAACACCATATTTCTTGATGTAGTTGCTCCATTGGCACAAATTATCTGTACCAATCGCAGCTGCATATTCTCTTTGGTGTTCTGCATCACCTCTTACAATTTGAGATAAAAACAGTGGTTTCCTGCCGTCTTCGTGAATATCAATAGCACCGACAAGACTATCCATTCCTCCAGAAAGCAGGCATACACAATCACAATCTTTATGAGCATCCTTTATTTCTGGAACAATATTCTTTGCTATCAGCATAAAACTGAGTGTCCAAAAGTCACCGGTCAAAAAACGCAGCATATCTTCTATTCGCGTTTTCTCGGTATTCCATTTTTCCACTTCATGCACATATACTACAAGCTCAATTTTACGTGTCCAACCATCTGCACTACTTTGCCGCAGAATTGCTTTGTCAGCAGATACTACAGCCAAAGCAATTGCCATAAAGTCAAATTCTATTGTTGACGGATGTATATTTGAATGCTTTAATTCCTGGACTATTTGCACTCCAACATACCCCACATTTTGGCGTTTTTCTTCAGGTGTGGAAAACATTTCAAAGTATTGAGTGTCATCCTCATATACCGCTGGTTTATTGCACCTTGGATAGCATATAACTTTACTCATAAGGCAACCTCAAAGACTTCAAATGTGTTTTTGATTGTATCCTGAAAGAGTTTATTCATATCGACATGCTGATTAAAAGACTTGCGCAAGATATCAATTTGAGCAGCTATCTCGGACTGAATATAATCGCGCATTTCATTTAATCTTTTTACACGTTCTACATAGGCAACTTCTTGCCTCTCGAAAGCCTGACCAATATCCAACTGTACTCTGTTATAGACTGCATTCCCTAGAAACATCACTATTAAGGTCCATATTTGGTCATCAGTCAAATTGCAAAAATCGGCATTCGGATTGCAATCCAAAAACTCACTTAGGGCCACCGTGCCAGAATCACGGCATAAAATCTCATCAACGCTACCTCCATTTGGGCAAACATGTTTAACAATTAAATCAATGATCTCGTAAGCATCAGCACCATGCGATTTAAGTTCAGATAATTCTTGCCTTAAGAAGAAAGAATTGTCATCTCTTAAAGATTGAAAGGTATTGAAAAATCCAGAAGCGGCCTTTGTTGAAATCCGCATCCTACGAGCAACATTTTTTGCTCCACCCATTCCTGTTTTAGAGTAGTGACCTAATGCCTTTCGCGTACAATCACTACTTCCAGAACGGACATATTCACCTATTGAACGACGAGCATTGGAAAACCTAGCTTTGGGCGCAATTTCAATCACTGGCGCTTCTGTTGTATTATTCCCTTGATTCGGAATAACAATATCATTTAGCCATGGAGGATCAAATGAAACACCTGCGCCTGGTCCTTTACTTGAAGATGATGTCCCCATACTTGCTACCTACTTTTGGATGTTATTGCATTCTTTACGGATTTTGGGGTATCCGGATTCTCACTCCAACTTGAAAGTAAATCATTTGCCCAATCTTTATTTTTTATTAACGGAATAATAGCAGGTTGAATTGTCTTTACAGATAATTCTCCAAGTGCCATTGCTAATCTTTTTCCAAGTGAAGGATATGCTTCTGTGATATGTATTGCAGCACATACAAAAACAGTAGTCCATTGGTTTTGTTTTCCTAGCCGAGATATGTGGTTTAACAAAAAGACAGCCTCAGTTTCTCCTAACTTTTTGATGCCGTTTACCAAGTCAAAAACTAGGGGACCAGTCTTAACGGTTGTCAGTGCTTCGAGTAATTTCTTACCTTCGGCAGACAACTCATCATATGCCGCAAATGAAAGAGCTTTGTCCCGGCTCAAATATAGCAAAGGACGAAGGTCTACATCTCCAAGCAATGGCTCTATTTGTACCCAGTTTTTGATAAACTCTGAGTTCCAAGAATCATCTGGTGCTTCATAATCATTTCCTGTTGCAAGTTTTTTTTCGATTTCAAGTAGAAATTTTGGCTTTCCATCTTCAGTTTTAATAACTTCTTGTGACAAATAATCAAATGCTCCAGCAGATGCGCATCTTTCAAACAAGAGCATCTTTATCAATTGGCTTGAATCTATGGTCATCCCATTATTTGCTGCAACCTTTTTTCTTATTTCCAACGCATTTAAGAATCGTTTTATAAGCCTTGGATTTCCCTTGATATTATCAGCTGTCGCAAGTATTCCAGCCAATTGTACTGCCATAGATATAGCTTCTTCAATACCTTCTGGAGGATTATTTCCCAATACCTCCTCTATGGTTTCTTTTGTAATATCCGTTTTCCATGCTTGCACCAATAACTTATTAA
>JAFSTJ010000450.1 GCA_017450525.1 Victivallales bacterium
CAGTTCCTGTTACTGCTGCCCGCAATGGCTGGTTCAACTTGCCATGGGCAAGACCTGCCTCTTCTGCGGCCGCTGCAACGGCTTGTTCAATGGAGGCGGCATCCCATGCGGCAAGCGCTTCCAGTTTGGCAGGCAGCAACTTGATGCCTGCAACTGCCGCGGCATCCTTGAACTGCTTGGCGCAGACCTTTTCATCGTAGTCTGGAATGTCATTGAAGAAATACACCCACTGGTCAATGTCCGCAAACACCTTGACACGACTGTGCATCAAAAGGCATACTTTTGCCAGCAATTCGTCGTCCTTGACATTGGTTCCCCATGGGAACGATGCAATCCAGCGTTTTGCCTCGTCCTTGAATGCGCCTTCGTCCATCTCCGCGATGTACTGGCCATTCAGGGTTGTGAGTTTCTGCAAATCCATCTGCGCTGCGCCGCGCTGTGCCTTTTCCAATGTGAATGCCTCAATCATTTCGGCGCGTGTCATCTTTTCGCGGTCGTCTCCAGGAGACCAGCCCAGCAGGCTCAGATAGTTCACCAGTGCATCCGCCAGATAGCCCTTTGTCTTGAAGTCGCCAACAAAGGCGTCTCCGTCACGCTTGCTGTATGGTTTGCCTGCCGCGTTGACAATCATGGGCAGATGCCCGTAGCAAGGCGGCTTTTCGCCCAGGCAGGCAAACAGCATGATGTGGCGGAATGTGTTCTCCACATGGTCATCGCCGCGGATGATATGGGTGATGCCTTGGGTTATGTCATCCACCACATTCGCCAGATGGAACACAGGCGAGCCATCGCTGCGCACGATTACCACGTCCCTCATGCTGTCCAATGGCTTTGTCATTTCGCCCTTGACAATGTCATGGTATGTGATGGTACGTCTGGTAAATGAGAGTTTGGCCGCGCCAGGCAGCTCAAATGACTTTCCTGCCATGACTTCGTCAAAATGCTCTGCCAATACGAAGATCACGTTTCCATTGGCGTCCAGCACCTTCAAATCGTGGAAACCCGCCAGGCATGCTCCGCCAGGCGCTGGTTTGCCCTTGCTGGAAATGCCCGCATAGTCCACGCCTTTGTGTGAGATGACTACTGGCACTTCCTGGTGAACTGGAGTCTCCGTTGTTCCTGCATCCGCAATGCCTGGCACACGTGCGCTGTCCCATGGGATGCGGAAAAGTATTGCCTCGCCGCCACCACCTTTGCTGTCTTTGTAAGCATCGTTCTGGGCCAGCAGTTTTTCTGCTGCAGCCAGATGCTTTGCGGACTGTGTGGTCTGGTACAGAGGTGGCTTTTCATCGTAGTCCAGTTTCAGCCAGTCCATAACCTGAAGCAATGTCTCGATTGCCTCAGGCGTCGAGCGTTCCAGGTCGGTGTCCTCAATTCTCAGGAGGAACTTGCCTCCCTCGTGCCTGGCATAAAGCCAGTTGAAGATGGCGGCACGTATGTTGCCAATGTGAACTTGACCTGTCGGTGACGGCGCAAATCTTACTCTTACATCCATTGTTTTTTCCCCTTAGTCCATTTAGTCCATATACCAACTTTTACCAGAATTCCCACCTTTGCCAGGCTTTTTGCCTTTTGCTGGCTTGTCTTTTGGACTGCCTTTGCCTCTGGACGTACTTGTA
>JAFSTJ010000451.1 GCA_017450525.1 Victivallales bacterium
CTAAAGTTCGCATTGGAATATATGTGGAATAGGGCGTATTTTCAAATTGACGCTGAAAAAATACCACAGATATCCCATAACTTTTCAAAACAGTATTGATGGAGAAAATCCTAAGGTGGAATATTCTTTTGATTTGGAAAAGAGATTTTGTCAGATTTTGTGTTTTTCTGCACCGCTCTGTTCCCTATTGGGATGGCTATTTTCAGGAACGAAGAGACGAAGAGACGAAGAGACGAAGAGACGAAAACCAAGAAATTTAGTCCCTTTAGTCCCTTGTAAAAGTTATGGGATATCTGTGAAAAAAAACAGTAATTGAGACGGTAATGGACAATGCCCCACCGATTGATGTTCAGGCACATTAAAAATGCTCTGTCTTTCCTATAAAGATTTAGTTTTTATAGTGAATTTGCTAAAATGTGTAGTAATGAAGACATCTTTGAATTCCCCCTTGCAAACCTGGATTTCCCAGGCTATGTTAGAAGCGGAAGGTGGGTGG
Organism: Victivallales bacterium; assembly: GCA_017450525.1. Taxonomy (GTDB): domain Bacteria; phylum Verrucomicrobiota; class Lentisphaeria; order Oligosphaerales; family Oligosphaeraceae; genus RGIG3456. The sequence continues at coordinate 497 of JAFSTJ010000451.1, forward strand.
GGGAAGTATCCCAAACAATGTACGCGCACGCAAAAATGGGGAATCATAGACAGCTGGCTTTAGGCGGCATATCATTTGGGAAGGCAAATGGGTAAAGGGCACAGATTAAGGCTGAATAATCCAAGTCCAAGGCTAGAGGGTGTTGCGGTGTGACATTGCTTTGTCAAAATGGAAATGACCTTCATATTATTAGTGAACTGAAACCACTATTCAACAAATCACAATTCGGAGAATGATTATGAGGCGAAGTTTTTTGCGTATGTTGTTTTTGGTTATGGCGGTTCTAATCGTCTGCGGATGCAGCACATTTGCCTCCAAGCCGCCCAGATTCCAGCGTCTATATTGCTGGGGTATCGCAAGAGGCGAGGAGAACACCAGGAAATTTGCCGAGATTGGTGTGACTGACATTAGGGTCATCACACAGAAGGACTATGACTTGGCCGTAAAATATGGGATGACGCCATATTGCGGCACCTTTTTGCCAGTTGGACCATATCCACAGGTCATTACAAAAGAGGAGGCTGCATACAGGGATTATGTGAAGGGCAAGGATTTGGACAAAGCGCTTCCCAAGGAGGAGCGTGCGAAGATTCTCTTGCAGCGCAAACTTGAGAAGGGCTATCGCTATGGTGGAGAACCTGACAATGGTGCAATGAATGTGATGACATTCGATACGCCCTGTTTCAACAGCGATGAGAACTATGCCATGTCAAAGAAGAAGATTGACGAGATTCTCGCTAATGCAATTCCTGGCGTCAAGGGCATCTATTTCGATGGCATCGGATATACCAACCTGCATGGATGTTACTGCGAGAAATGCCTGCGTGATTACAAGGCTTTTCTTGAAAGGAACAAACTTGATGACACTCAGGCCAACAAGGATTTGTTTTACAGGGAATTGCTGGTCAATTACTTCAATGCGATGATTGACTACGTCAAGGAGAAGCGTCCCGATTTCAAGGTGCTGGCGCATTACTGGCCTACGTTTCAGCCGGACCCGTTGTTCGCAAATCGCACGAAGGTGGACTATTGCGGGCAGACTGTAGCCTGGTATTTCCAATGGCCGCTGGACAAGGTGGCGAATTACACAAAGTATGTGCTGAAACATGAGAAGAAGTACCATTCCAATTCGGAAGGCATTCCATTTGTGGGCCTAAATGCAAAACAGGGAGAGGCATTGGCATACAAGCCCCCTGAACAGCTGGAAAGGGAGCTTCAGACGATACTCGCCGCTGGCGGGCGAACCTTGTTGGTCTGCAATGGCCATGACATGATAAAGCCAGGCTTTTACGAGGTGTTTAAAAAGTATTGCAGCCCAAGCAATTGAGGGTGCTGACAATGCTACTTTACACTAATGGCGCATTTCACCATTTCCTGGTTCCGTAATATGTCAGAGTGACGTTGAGCAAAACGTAATCGGTTTCCATACATCGATGGCGTCCATGTTTGCGGCCATGAGCCGTGAACTCAGGACGTAGGACTTTTAGCTCCCATTGGTTTTGCAGGACCAATAGTGTCTGCTGTTGCGTTTGGCAGTCCAACGTCCTGAGTTCGCGGCTCATGGCCGCGAACATTGACGCCATTCGGCGTATGGAAATACAGGGGGGAGTGACCGTGTACAGCAAGGACGGCAAAACAGCTAAAGTGTGCTTGTTTTATTTGGTAAAACATTTATAATATACCGTTTTGTTTTTGTGTTTTGGGGCGGGAAGTTGTTTTCCTTTTTTTGATGAGAAAAATCTGAATAATACATTGTAGGAGAAAAATCTTATGCAGAGAAGTGCAGCTCAGGCTAGTGTTCCTCAGTACATTTACCTTGACTTTGATGGAGCAGAGACCTCCTACTATAATCGGGATTTGGATATTTCCGTTGACAGCGTGACTGTGAAGAACGGAGGTTTTGCCTCTTCGCAGATCACCACTATCGTGGAGGCGCTCAACGAATTTTTCGGCGGTTCGGCTGTCTTCACATCAGCACTGCCTAAAGGCGGGGAGTACTCCACGGTCTATATCGGCGTGACTTCTGCGTTTGACAAATATGGTTTCTTCATCGGCATCGCCGAGACGGTGGACAGCGGCAACCAGATACACAATGACAATGCCTTCGTGATGCTGGATTCCAAGGCATCAACTGCGCTTGTGACATCTGTCATCGCCCACGAGGCGGGGCACCTTCTGGGTACCAATGAGCATGGTGGCGTGGGACTGGAAAAATATGCGAATGACATGGTGTTCATTTACGACGGAGAGAAGATAGAGGACACCGTCCTGGAGGACGAGGATACTCTTGTGGTTCTCAACGGCGGCACTGCGATTAACATCACGGTCGCTGGCGGCGAAATGTATGTCAAAGGTCTGGCGGGAAACACTACGGTTGCCGATGGTTGGATGGAGGTCTATGGCGGTGGCGTGGTGAACAGTACAGTAGTTTCTTCCAGGGGGGAATTTGGTGTCAATTACGAAGGCGAGGCTAATGACACGACAGTTAATGGCGGCTCCATGTATGTTAGTTCCGCAGGAATTGCGAATAATACCACGGTGAATAGTTATGGCGATATGTACGTGGGTGAGCATGGAATTGCTAATGACACAATTGTGAACAGCTCCGGCAGCATGGCTGTGGTTGGTCTTGCAAGTGGCATCACTTTAAATGCGGGCGGTCATCTGAATGTTTACACAGGTGGCAAGGCATACGGCATTGACTGGACCCCCTTTGCAGGTGAATTGTTTATAGAAACTGGGGCAACTGCCACATTTGTCTCCAGTTATTCGGGATGCTATGTGGGTTCTGAGGGAGAGGTACTTTCAACTGGATTGCATCTGGAGGGGGAACATCTCAACCGCACTAGCATGTATGTGTTTGACAGCGGCATTGCAAGCAATACCTTCGTGGATTATGGCGTAATGGAGGTTTGGAGCGGTGGCCTGGCAATTGACACAAATGACAAAATGGAATTGCGTGTGCTCAGCGGCGGTACTGCCAGCAACACCACATTGACTGGTAATGGTTATATGCATGTATATGGCGGTGGCTATGCCCAAAACATAACTGTGAACGAAGGTGGCTACATCTGGGTTGAACAGGGCGGGACGGCATACGGCGTTGACTGGACCCCTTGCATAGGCGGTTTGGATATTGACGATGGTGCGCAGGTGACTTTCGTTTCAAATTATGTCGGCGTTTACGTTGGAATGATGGGCCAGATACTGCTTTCCTCAGGGATGCAGTTCGATAATTTGGTTCTTTCCACTGGCGACTTGTATGTATTTGACGGTGGAGTGGTAAATGATACTGTTTTGGACGAGGACAGCTATATGGAAGTCTGGAGTGGTGGCGTTGCCAACAGCACTATCATTGAAAACTGGGGTGGAGTATATGTCAGCGGGGGCGGCGTAGCAAATAATATTGATGCAGTCTATGGAAAAGTGGTAGTCCGAGATGGTGGTATCGCCAGCAACGTGTCCTTGTCTAGTGACAGCTATCTTAGTGTTTCATCAGGCGGGACAGCAAGCGATGTAACAGTATCGCAGAATGCAGATGTATATCTGAAGGACGGCAGCATTCTTGCGGGGCAAATACATTTGCTGGGCAGTGTGAACATTGAGGTCGAAGGGGATGTGAACACGGAGGAGGCTGAACTCAATTTCCATGTGGAAGGGCGTTCCATTTCGGATGATGTGTTCATGGATTTCTCGGCTTTGGAAGGCGAATTTAATCCCAGCTATGCAATATGGGTGGATTCAGCGCAGGCACATGGCCAATATAAGCTGGCATCCAATGTGGATTTGGATTATTTGGGTGACAATACATGTTTTACCTTGAAAGACACAGATGGCGTGATACTGGGTGCCCTGGAGGTCAATTGTGATGAAATGATTGTTGTTGGGGAGACTGGCTACTTGCTGAGATTATATGATAGCGATTTGACCTTGCTCATTTCTGGTGACGGGGGAATGTCCTACGATGGAATGATCCTTAATGACGAGGCACTTGAACTTTATGCTGGAGATGTGGCCAACAACACAGTTGTCGAGAACATGGGTGGGCTTTACGTACTAGGGGGAACGGCGAACAGCACCAGTGTGTTGGAAGGCGGCTATCTGGAGGTCACGGGCGGTTCTGCCTCCTGGGTGAGCATAGACAAAGGATATGCGAGTGTATTCGGAAGCGGCGTTGCGGAGCACATTGACATCCTTCCTGGAGAACTGTACTACGATGAGGAATATGGTCGTTGGTACAACGGAAATGGCGGGAGCATGGAGGTGTGTGGAAATGGCAGCGTGTCAGATGTGACGGTACAGCTGTGCGGTTCATTGGATGTCAGGGAGGATGGCGTTGCGGAGAACATTACAATCGCCGCAGGAGAAGCGTACTATTCTGAAGATTCTGGAACGTATACTAGAGGTGGAGCACTGAACGTCTATGAAAATGGCAGAGGCTCGAATGTGACAGTTCAGCTTGGAGGAGAGGTATATGTTTATGACAATGCGGTTGTTGAAAATGTGCTTCTGGAAGGCCTCGATGCCTATTTGTCTGTCTTTAATGGTGGTACTGTCACGAATGTCATTGTGAATGAAGGTGGAAGGCTGCGGGTTGAAGGTAATGGCTTTGCAACTTGCATCACGGTGAATGAAGACAGTTATTTTGAGATATACAGGGACGGCATGGTAAATGGCCTTGCAGTCTATGGAGGCGAGCTTTCTTTGGACGAGGGCGCCATACTTTCCGGGCAGGTCGATTTGTATGGCGAGGCGCAAATGGGGGTGTACAGCGTCTTGGCGAATGAAGCGACATTCAATTTCCATACGGAAACGAGAACCCCAGTGTATGACTGCTTCATCTATGGCCTGGATGATTTGATTGGCGGTGCATTAGCCATTACAGTGGAGTCTGACCAGAGCCATGGCTACTATCGGATTGCGGGAGATGCATGGAATTTCAGTGAATCAGTTGCACTTCAGGATGTGGAGGGAACGCAGCTGGGCACTCTGCAAGTCAATGGCAGAATGCTGAAAGTGGGGAACACTGGCTATCAGCTGAATCTGGACGAGGAAGAGGGAATGTTGACCTTGCGGATTTCTGGCCGCGATGGCAAAATAGTTTACAAAGACCTCGTGCTTGATGGCATTGGCTTCTATATATATGGGGGCGAAACCGCCAATGGCACAGTTGTAAATGAAGATGGCGGTCTTTATGTATATGGTGGCACTGTGAATGACACCGTTCTCAATCAATCTAGTTACCTTGAAGTTGGCGAAAACGGAACTGTTCACAACCTTGTGGTTGCAAA
>JAFSTJ010000452.1 GCA_017450525.1 Victivallales bacterium
AGCGTCTTTTTCGCCAGTCCAGCGCCTTCCAGCGTCACCGTTACAGGCGCATTGCCAGAGCGCACGACAGTACCTGCGACCTTGCTGTAGTCCTGCCCTGGATAGAAGTTGCGGCGGTATTCGGGAAGAGTGAAGTTTACCTTGATTGGCGTGAAGGTGGCGATGAGTGGGAAGATGCGCCCGAAGTCCTTTCCATCTGAAGCCCGCTTCAAATCAATGCGCACCAGATTGCGGCCAGTTTTCTCGAACTGGTATGGCGTGGTCAGCGTGTTGAGGCCTGCCTTCAATTTCACGTTCTTTCCGAAGAAGATGAAATCGCCGCCCTTTTCCAGTTGCACCTTAATTTTCAGATTGCCTTTTGGAAGGCCTTTCTCCTGTCCCGTCACATCTGCCTCGGCATTAGAGATGTACACGTAGTCTTGCGCTGGACGTATTGGAAAGCCCTTGAAGGTTTTGAAGTTGTGGAGTTCCCTGTAGGCGCGCTTCAGGGGAGACCAGGACGAGCGTTCAGAGAGAACCGCGCTTCTGCAACGGCATACGTTCACGCGCCATTCACTTTTCCAGATGTTCTGCCTGGTCATGTAGAATGCGGTCAGGGGCAGTTTGATTTCTGCGCTCCAGAAATCCTTGTCTGCGTGGATTGCGGTTTTCCAGATTGGACCGTATGGATCGGGGCGTATGTTGCCGCCTTCCGCATAGTACATTGCGTATGTGTAGTTTGTGAATGTCACCAGGAACTGGTAGTATTCCTGTGTGCTGCCGTCGGGTACCAGAAACAGCTCGATTGCGTCTGTCCCCCAGAGGTCGCCTCCTGGCGTGGAAGCCAGTTTGTTCATGTCAGTCTCAAAACACTTGACGCCAATGTAGATTGCGTCCTTTTTCTGCAAAATCTGGAATTCGGTGTTTGCATTGGGGATGCTGTTGCTGCCTCTTCTCATGCTTTCTGGCACTGTGAAGCCGCTGTATTTCTTGGCACTGACCCAATCTGCCTCGTCCAGTTTGCCGTCCACGGAGATTGTTTCTGCTTCATTGTTTTTAATGGCTTTGCCGATTTCGTCGGAAAATGCGCTTGTCATTGCGAGGCACAGCACAAGCAAGGCGAGGCAACGGGCGAATGCATAAGTGTTTTTTAACATGTTTTCAAGGTGAGTGGCAGTTTGTCTAGAGTTCATTGTTGCGTCCTTGCAAGGTTAAATATATGGTGTGGATGAGTAATCGTTCGGTGGGGGAAAAGGCGTTCTATTTCATTGCGAAGATTCTGTCTGCCTTGGCAGCGATGTCCTGGTCGTGGGTTACCATGACCAGTGTTTTCTTCAGATCTTTGCGGATGTCGTCTATAATGCTTATGATGTCATCCGCCGCCTTCTTGTCCAGGTTTCCAGTTGGTTCGTCTGCAAGTATTATATCGGGCCGGTTTATCATGGCCCTGGCGATTGCCACGCGCTGCTGTTCACCGCCTGAAAGTTCCCGTGGTCTGTGCTGAATGCGTTTGCCCAGACCGAAGCGTTCCAGCCATTCCTGGGCTGCCTTTGCTGCGGCTGTCCTGTCAGCGCCCCAGCGTAATGCGGGCAGCATGGCGTTTTCTAGGGAGTTCAATTCAGGGAAGAGGTGATATGATTGGAATATGAAGCCAATGCGCTTGTGCCGTAATTCTGCTATTTTTGCGGGGCTTGCGGTAGTGAGATCCGTATCCCCGAGGAAAATCTTGCCTGACGTGGGCTTGTCCAGCCCGCCCAATAATTGGAGGAGTGTGGTTTTGCCTGAGCCAGAGCGCCCAGTCAATGCCAGCCATTCTCCCTCCTGCACTTCCAGTGACAAGTCCTTGAGCACGGTTATGCTACCAGTTGGCATGTCAAAGCTCTTGCAAACGTTTTCAAGTTTATATGCTGTCATTGTCAATTGTCCTCCTGAAGTGCCTTTGCAGGTTGCAGGCTGGATGCATATATTGCGGGCACCACTGCGGCAGAAACGCATATTGCCAGGGATAATATCACAATGAAGGTCAGGTCCCCGATGGTGACTTGCGCTGGTATTGCCTCAAGGTGATACAGTTCCGCAGGAAATACATCGTGTCCCATTATGAAACTCAATACCGCTGCAATTTGCTTCCTGAATGTGATGACCAGCAATCCCAGGCATGTTCCCAGGAAGGTGCCGATTACGCCTATTATTGCACCCTGGAAAAGGAATACCCTGGCTATCATCATGCGCCCGAAGCCTACCGCCTTCATCACGCCTATCTCGCGTGTCTTCTGCACGACGACGGTAATCAGCGTGCCTGCTATGCTGAATGACGCTACCAGCACGATGAACGCCATAAGGAAGGTCATCAGGTTCTTCTCGACTTTCAGTGTGCCGAACAGCATCTGGTTGCGTTCCTGCCAGGTCTGCACATCTGCATTCGGGGCAATGCCCTCTGCGATTTCCTTGTATGGTTCGATCTCCAGGGGCTCTGGCACGCGACACATTATGGAGGTGGCCGTATCCCATTGGTATCCATACAGATCTGCCGCCTGGTCGATGTTGAGGAATATTATGTTTTCATCAAAGTCCGCCACGCCCATGGAGTAGATGCCAGCCACGGATACTTCTTCGGGCAAATATACCTCGTCAGGCTTGCTGACTTCAACAGAACCATCTTCCTTCCATTTGACATGCTTTGTGAGACGGGCGGGGGAATGCAGCAGGAATTTGTCTCCAGGCTTCAATCTTAGCTGGTTTGCCAGGCGCAGACCTATCAGGGCCTCTCCTTCCTTGATTTCATAATGGCCATATTTTACGGATTCCTTCACATTTGAGATGGAATGCTCCGTCTTGGGATCGATGCCGCGTATCACCTTGGGCAGTATGTTGTTTTGTACCTGCATCATTGTCTGGCCTTCTATGACAGGCGATGCGGCTATGCCTTTTTTACGCAATTTTTCCGCAAGTTTCTCTGGCTCACTGAAGGTGTTGCTGAACAAGGGATATACCTGAAGATGCGCCTGCATGTCCATTATTCCCTTGCGTATATCCCTGTCAAAACCTGACATTATGGCGCTGACTATCAGCAGCACGGCCACTCCCAGAATGGGCCCCAGCACAGACAGCAATGTCACTATGGAAACAAATGTGCGTTTTGGTCTCAGATACCGCAACGCCAAAAACATGTCAGCAGGTAAAAACATATATTCCTTTGTTATTTTGGGAGGGAAGAGAAAGGGCTGCCGGCTCTTCCTCTTTTCCATAAGACCCATTTTCTATTCCTTGCCGTGACATTTCCTTGAAAATGACTCGAGTCGGCAATAGTTGTGTTGGTATTGTGTGAGAATGTGAAGAAGAAATGTTTCTTGTGTGAAAAGGCTAAGTATGCTAGATGGGGAAAGTGCTTGTTACTTGTACAAAGTTGCCTTGTTGGGCTATTTCACAAACCCTTTACCCAAATGCTTATTTTCAGGACTTGTGTCCACTAAGGTAAAATTGCGGTTGCATTAGATCATAAAGTTGCTCTCTAGAGCTACTTCTCGTACTTTTGCTTCTGTTGCCCCAGTGATGGTGCATATATCGACTAATTTGTAGCTCATTTCCAAGAGTGTGAGTATTATTTTCTTTATCGCATTTTCCTCTCCTTATAACTAATCCCTCCGCCTTTCCTTCAAGTAATCCTTCCGCCTTTCCTTCAAGTAATCCTTCCGCCTTTCCTTCAAGTAATCCTTCCTTTTTAGCCTTTTTCTTAATGTCGCTCAATGCCTTGCACATGCCGTATTCCTCCTTGTTTTCATTGTATTCATCTTCATTTCCTATCCAGCCCTTCAATCCCAGGAATACATATTGCATCAGTCTTATCGTCCTGCTGACGCTGGTAATTCTGCCATTGTCGAGCAGGGCATTCTCGAAGGAGCGGCCTTCCTGGTCATTTTTGAAGCAATTTAGCATATATCTGAAATCTTTACAACGCATCTTATCTGATTTTTCCGCAAGATCATAGATGTTCAGGCTTATGTGCCCGTAATCAAAGAATCTACCTGCCAGATTCAGGTGCGTAGGCTGTATATAATCTGATAGCCTTGAGATATTATCTGATAGCTTTGAGGCGCATTTCTGTTTTCTTTTGTCAAAGTTGATGGTTATGTTGATTATACGTAGAAGGTATTGTTTACCTCCTTTGATATCCGCCAATTGCCTTCGGTAGCGTCGTGCGTCATATTCCATTATGCGCGGTATCATATTGCTGTCGCTTCTGCTTTGCAGTTCAATCCCCACAAGATAACACCAGTCTTCACCATTCAACTTGATGTCGCATCTTGCAAACAGGTCGCTGAAGCGGTTGTCCGTTTTCAGTTTGCCATCATTGTCCTGGATTATCCTGTAGCTTCCTCCCTCAAGTAGCGTTAAATTCTCTTCCTTGACAATGAGCCAGTCGTTGAACAGGCAGTGGTTTAGCAAATCGGCCATGATTTCCTTTTGCCCGAAAAACATCTTGGCTACTGCGTCCTTTATTCCCATATTACACCTCAAATTGCTTAGTATGTATTCTCATTATAATATTGTAATTTCTTTGTTGAGCAATATAGGATGTATGTTAGGAAATTCAAACCGCTTTCTTATAATTTTCTAAATATGGTTTTATATAGCTAAAAATGAATAAAAGACTGAAAGAGCAGGTGGGACGAAGGGATAGACGGGATATAATGAAATTAAACTTCTTCCACCTTCCCCACTTGATCATCACATAACTTGCGTATTGCGTTTCGCCGCAGGCGAAATGCAATACGCGTAGTATGGGATAGAGGTGGGGTTTTGGGAGGGGAAAGGGCAAGCCCCTTCCCCCTCCCAAAATAAAATAAAAGAGTTAGCGGAATGGGGCAGCGAGGCGGCCCAGTAGTTTTGAGGCCCAGGTGGCGAGTTTGTTGATGTTGATGAGTTTTGCAAGTGTGCTTTTTTTGAGTTCGATTGCCTTTACTGGGCAGAATTCATGACAGCAGTAGCAGCGTATGCAGGTCTTGTCATTGACTTGTTGTTTGGCTGGGGCAAGGGGGGTGATTGCTGGGGGAGAGACGGGGCATCCCTTTTCGCAGCGTCTGCATTTTATGCATGTTTCTGGCTTGATATGGGGTTTGGGTGCCATTTGTGCACGGAGCCAGCGCAGCATAAACTTTGGCAGGGGCACTATTTGCATGATGTTTGCAGGTGCCTTTACCAGTTTGAAGTCGTGTATGCGGAGTTGTTCCAGGTTGGAGCCGCTGACTTCAATGTCCTGAAGCCTGGTGGCACCGTAGTTGGCGCGTCTTGCTGCCATTGATACAGGCACTTCCTCTGGTGAAAGACCGATTATCTCGCATGCCACAGTATCAACCGCAGCCAGGTCTGGACCAGAGATGATTGTGCCTATTTGGCGTGGTGTGCCGCCGCTGGGGCCAGGTCCCTCCATGCCAACGATGCCGTCCATGATAGCCAGTGCCGTGTGTGCCGTGCGGTTGATGTCGATCATAAGATCGGCCAGGCTGGCCCTGTTTTGGAAACGGAAGTGGAACTGTCCCTTTGCTGCGCCTGGAATCAGACCGAACTGGTTTTTCAGTGCGCCTGTGAAGGCCATTTGGCAATGTGTCTTTAGTTTAGGGAGGGTGATGAGCACATCCATGTCTTTCAGATGTGCTGTCAGTGCCAGTTTCTTTATTATGGTGTTGTCCAGGTTTTCGTAGATTGCCACATCATTGAACGAGAGCAGACTTGCGCCTTCTGCATTGATTACCTCTGTCAAGCCAGACACTCTTGCTGCCGTTTCAGTGTCGCCTACGCCTGGCCCATCGCCCACGAATGCAATGCCGCCTACTTCTTTCACAAGTCGTATTACAGCCCGCAGCACCTCTGGGTGAGTTGTAACTGCCAATGGCGGGCTTGAGGGTGCCACCAAGTTCACTTTCAATAGTACTTTTTGGCTTGGCTTGACGAATGTTCCCATGCCACCGAATGGCTCCAGAGAATTGCGTACTGCAGCCTCAACTGAAGGGTAGTCGTAATCCGCAGAAATGCCAATGCCGACTATTGCTTTATTTGGCATCGTCATCTGTCTTGGAGTTGTTTTTCGATTTGCCTGGTTTGCCAACAGCATTGGTGATTGCAGTTGCAATGAGATAGCATACCAGGAAGCAAAGTGCGTATGCAATATAGACGGGTGCAAGAAATGCGGGAAGTTTTCCCTCAAGAAGATTTGCAAGCCATGGTGTGACCACAGGTGCCAGCAGCAGCGAGCCAACAATGCCGAAGCCAATGCAGAGCATGACAATCGCAGTGCGGAACAGCATATTTGTGACTTTCAGCGTAAGATATGCCACAATAACAACTGACAATGCCATAAGCACATATTTCCACCAGTCCCTATGCCAGTTGAAGCCATTTTCGTCCAGCTCCAGCATTTTTATGTTCTCCTGCAGGGAGTTGTTCTGCTGAGGTCCCTGTGGCAATGTTTGCTGTGTTCCAACAGCCTGTGGAGGTTGCGGAG
>JAFSTJ010000453.1 GCA_017450525.1 Victivallales bacterium
AGAAAAGATACAGCAATTCATCTACACGTCCTCGCCATGGAATCTCCAGAACGGGGGATATGGAATTTTCACGAAGTCGGCGGGGCTTGAACTGGGCCAGGCTGTCAAATACAGTGGGCTATTCACCTATAATGTGCCGGAAGGCATCTCAGAAGATGTCAGCGGATGCCCTGTCTCATATATTGCCATACATGTTCAAGAACGTTCTGCCTGCTTGGTCGGGACAAGCAGATACCTTGGCACGCGCTGGTATGAGCATCGTGGAGGGGATTACATCTCCCACGTACTGATGATACCAGATGCCTTCTTTCCATTCCGTTTTTCCGAATTACTCCATTCTAACATATTCTGGCAGGAAGTGCCGGAGGAGTTGCGCAACCGTGCCCTAGAATATATGAAACGCCCCTTTGAGGAGGATCCACCGCCATTGGAGGAAATTTCGCAGGAAACCTTTCTCACGATACTTGAGCGAGGACGGGAGACGGCCAATGAAAAGTTGAAGCAAGTGGCTTGCAAAGTACATGGTGATGAGTTTGCAAATCTGTTTGATAATCTGCTGGAAAGGTCAGCAGAAACGAGCGAGCAGATAAATTTGGCCTCTTCCTCTATATGCAATATAATGGAGTTCATCCCAGATTTCTTGCCGCCAGGCATTCGTGCCACTGTCAATTTCGAGACATTCGCCTGCAACAACGTTCCAAAGAAGGCTTTGTTTTCCGGTTATCTGAGTGATGAGCAGTCTGCCTCTATCAATAAGGCAAGTTCGGAGATAGATGTGGATTTGCCAAGCATGTATGATCTGGCAGAGCGTTGGGGAGCTATGAAGGTTGGTGGCGATAGTATAGATGATTATAGGAGTGCGGTTAAATTCCTGTATATGACGCAAAATGGAATCCCGTTGGTCATGATGCCATTGGAATTATTGACTCATCAGGACAAACGGTCAGAATACCTGAAAACTGTGCTTGCAGAAGTCATTGAAAGCAGAAAGAATGGATGGGAGGCAAGAGCAGTCCTGGCAAAAAGCACGTATGGTCTGGAAGTTGCTCCCGAAATAGTCCAGGAGGCCGAAGCGGCTATTGTTGAAAATGAGAGGGTCGCGGAGATAATTAATTTGATTGTCTCATTACAAGACGGCATTGAAAAACAAGCAAACTTATTGAAACAATTGCTACTTGCAATTCCCGATAAGAGGGAGCTATTGGGACAATGCGGCAAACTAATAAGCGAACGCCCTGAGCTAGCCAGGACTCTTCTTTTGATGCAGCCCTGCGTTGAAAAACCACTTGGCGACATGGCCGCGTCGGCATTGGCCTTGAATTATCTTGGTTCTAAGATTGCCTCTTCGCCATTGAGCGCGGAATTGAAAATGGTGTTTAATAGCCACACGGATATTCCTGTCGTCAAAGCGGTATTGATTTGCTTGGATTTACAAGAAAAACTGTCATTGGGTCAAACCAAAGGCAAAGAAATCAGCCATGCCTTGGGAGATATGGTTAGGATTCTAGGCGAGATTAAGGAAGCCGTCTGCATCTGGCTGCCATCAATTTTGTCCCATTTTCCCTTGACGGAAATGGACTTTTGTGCGTTGTATGCGCTATGCGCAAAATCCAAGACCGGTTTACAGGAATTGATTAAAGCTTTTCTGCCACAGAACGGAGGAATGTTCAATTATCTTGTGATGCTGGTTTTCCTTTCCAGACACTTTGAGGACAATGCAAAGAATAGTCAGGAGTTTTTAGATGTATTGGAACAACTTAGAAAATGTTCTTACCCTGATTGGCTGATTGTTCAAAACATATTTGGGGATAATTTCCACAAAATGCTTGAGGGGGTAATGCAGCAACTAATGGATTATGCTACACCCCCATCGGAAAATGCAGAAGAAGGCAATGACAAGACCTCCATCTGGAAACATGTGAAATCCTTTTTTCGATAAGCGGAGACAAATGGAATGGATGGTCTAACTAGTTTTGTTTTCAAGAAACTGATACCAGGCGTGCTGATATTCATGGTGGTCGGGAGCATCATCTCAAACTTTGCCCATAATCCTTCGATATTATACAAGGACTTTGGCGGGGTCGCCACGTTGCTTCTGGCCGTGGTTGTGCTGTTTGTCATATACCGCTTCTGGAATGGCAAAAGGATACCCACGCCGATATGGATATTGCTGACAGTGGGCATCATCGCCTTTGGCATCTATTCCTCCTTCGGCGCCTGGCTTCTGCCATATTATACAGCCCATCCCATTCAGAGCATCTGCGTCACCGAGGGTGTGCTCGCGCTGGCAAGCCTCATCCAGTTTGTCTCCATGACCAAAACAGTGGAACGGGAAACAATCGGACCCTTGCCCAAGCAAACCATGAAGAATGCAAAGGAAGAAATTGACGAACTGGAAGAGAAGTATAAGAACAACAAGGAAATAGGCTTTTTCAAAAGAATCAAGGAGAAGACAGCTGTATATAAAAAGGCTTTTGGTAAGGCTTTTCGGCAGCTATTGGATATACCAGCCCCAAAATCAGATGATGCAGCTTTGAAATCAAATATACTCAATGCTTACTGGATATGCCATAAGGTCTTCTGGAATATCCAGAAGAAGACCTTCTCATGCATTTTCTCCGGTATGGGAACCAGCGGATGGGTTTTCTTCCTGTTCAGGCTTTTCCTTCGGCTGGTGGTGTCTGTGTATTTGCTCAATACATTTGTCACGGAGGCGACGTGCTTTGTGCTCTTGAGCGCAGCACTGGTGGTCTGGTTTCCCTTCATAGGCCTCCCGGTCCATCTTTGGAAAACAGCGGCCAAAAAAGCAAAGGCCAGCAAAATATGCTGCAAATATTGCGGAAAGAAATACAGCGAATTAAAGGAGGCCACTGTGCCACTTTTTTGGGTTTGCATAGGAACTACGAGAAATGGCAGGGTAATAACCGATTGCCCACCAATTCCATGTAAAGGGGATTCATGTAAATGTGACAATGAAGCCTCAAGATGCGTAAAAACAATTTCATTTTATATTTGCGAGACTTGTGCAGAAAAGGTGGATTGGAAAAAACAAGGCAAAGAGCAGAATAACAGGCAACATCAGGGAGAGAACAAAGAACAACATGAACATGAAAAGAGGCATGAGGGGAAACTTAATCAGGACAAGGAACATACACATAAAAAGGAGCGAGCGGCCGAGTTCAAGACGGAATTGCCAAGAATCCCCATCTTCTTCGACGGGAAGGAGGCAAGCACATACAGTGCTCTTGCAAGTCAATACGTAAAGAAAACAACAATCGGCCCATCGCTCACTTTGCTCCGCAAGGAGGATGAAAGCGGCGAATGGCTTATGCTGGAGGCAAAAAGGTCACTTTTCTCAAAACAGCAATATCGTCTAGAAAAATTGGGGAATGTTGACAGCCATGCAGTCTGGTTCTTCTTTGTCCTGATGCCCAATGAACTGAATCGACAGAAAGTCGCATCGGTTCTTGCATCAATCAGCGATGCGGCGATTGCCTCCGGCATATTGGGCTGCACAGTATTCCTGGGATTGGACAAATCTGTCATGTCGGCTTATTCATCTGAAATCGAACGATTGCAACTGGCTGGTTTCGGACATGGCGAGAGGCTTCGCAAGGAGATTTGCGCGCTTGTCCTTGACAAGGAACGGCTGCTGGATGAGTTTCATGATGTTTTCAAGGCCGTCAACATCCGTCCAATGAGCGGAGCGCTTAAGATAGCATTGGAACAGGAGCTTCAACTACTTCAGACAAGGTTCAGGGAAATGGAATATGGACAATCAAGAAACTAATACCACAAGGATTTCGCGTCCTTTCTATTTTGGTTTTATCGGGCTGGTTGGCTGTCTTGTTGGAGCTTTGCTGGGCGAGCTTTTCCTTGCTTTGACAAAAGCCAAGGTTGTGGAGCGTCCACCCAGAAATGAGATGGACATTGTCCTGCTCATAGACACATCGGGTTCCATGAGGGGGAATCCTTTGGCCGAGGTAAAAAGGGCCATGTCATCGGTCATTCCACTAGTTAAGCCCTTGGACAAGCTGGCCATCGTCTCGTTTGACTCGGATGCCAGAATTGAGCAGGGACTGACAAATGATAGGGAACATCTGAGGCGTTGCATTGACAAACTTGAGGCCAATGGAATGACACTCATGTCCGCTGGTCTGG
>JAFSTJ010000454.1 GCA_017450525.1 Victivallales bacterium
AGGTACGCTCCGCTAAGGCCGTCGCTACTACGGTAACTAGCGAGGCGTGGCAGTTACGAGAGGTACGCTCTAGTGTCTTTGCGTTGAGTTTATTTCAGGTTCCAGTATTTGAGCATGATGTCGGCCAGAGTTTCGTAGCCTTTCTTGCTGGGGTGGACGCCGTCCACGGTGAGTTTCAGGCCCTTTTCGTTGGGCTGCATTGAATCCCTGATGTAGTCTGTTTCGGAATCCAGTGGAACCAGGACTGCGCCAGTCAAGTCAGCGGCTTCCCTTGCCATTCTGAAGTATTCATCCCTGATGTTACCGTATTCCAGATAGTGCTTGCCTTCTGGGCGGCCAGCGATGGTGGCGATGCTGAATTTCGTGATTTTTGTCTTGAGGCGCAGGTAGTGAATCATCCATACCAGATTGTCCCTGTAAGTGATGGGGGATACGATGGGTTCGTCCCTCCAGCGTCCGCGACCGATGACGGCGTCGTTTGTGCCAAAGAAGAAGAGTACCGCGTCTGGATTCTTGTCTGCCACGTCTGTTTTAATGCGTGTCAGTGCCATTGGGGTTTTGTCGCCGCTCAGACCGCCGTTGATGACCTTGATGCCCTTTGCGCCCAGTTTTTCCGTCAGGTATTTGACATAGCCCACCTTGGATGCAGTGAGGCTGTCACCAAAGCACAGAAGTGTTTCGCCTTCCTTGAGCCAAGGTTCCGCCAATGGCTTGACTTCCGCAAATACCGCGACTGAAATAATCGCAAGACAAAGTGTGATGATTTGTTTCATGTGTAATTACTCCTTGTTTTAATCTTCGCGTGTCACTCCGCAGAAAACATCGCTGAAGTCTCCAGCCTTTCCTGCCTCGTTAACCGCCCTTACCCTGTAGAAATATGCCTTGTGGTGCTCAAGGCCAGTGTCCACATAACGTGCCACGCAGTACTCGCCCTTTTCCACTTTGGCAACGAAATTGCTTTTGGACGGGACAAAGTCCTCTGTGCATCCACGGTACAGTTCATAGAAAGCAATGTCATTTTCGGGATTTTGTCCCCAGAGGAGATAGAGCATCCCGTCATCTTCTCCGCTGGCGGCCCTTGGCGCGTCTATAAGCCCTGTATAGACGCAGCCGACTTTCTCTGGGATGCCATCCTGCCTGTAATGTGGTGTTTCGTCTCTGATTGCAATGCCATTTGCTGGCAGCATGAACGTGCGTGTCTCGAATGGCGCAAGGCTGTTATTGCTTTGTGTGCCAAGGGGCCTTTCATCGGGGCTGCATATTTCCAGATGTTTCGCCGCCTTTGGCAATCTGACCTTGCGGCCTTTGTTTTCCCTTATCCTGAGCACGATATGCTTGCCTGTTTCAGAAACCTTGAGTGTCAGCAGTCTTGCATTTGCAATGTATTCACCAAAGAAACACTTTTCCTCTGGCAGACTACCAGAATGTGGCTCAACCTTGAGTGCCAAAGGTGGATTGGCAAGTTGTTCTGCGATGTCTGGTATGTTTGCCTGCTGGTAGTTGCCCTGGTATGGGATGATGGAATAGCGGAAGCGCATGTCGATATGGCTGCCGCCTGGCGTATGCATTTGAAGCCAGTCGTTTGCTACATAGCTGAATATGGATGAGCCAGGCTCCTTTGCGCCGTAGTCTGTCTTATCTACGTGGATGTGGTCGAATTCCACCAGGCTTGTGTCCAGTTGCACAAGGGCGATGCCCTGCTGGTCGTTTTCCACGGCAACCCATTCGCGGGCGGCGGAGTATGTGTCCGTGCCGTGGCCTGTATTGTCGAAGCCGTGCCTGGCAATGCATCCGTTCAACTGCACGATTTTTCTGGCGTTTTCGATTGCAAATGGGAATGCGATGTAGATGTATCGCTTGTATCTGTCGTGGTTCACCATTGCCTTGGCGTGGTGGATTTCCGTCTCCAGGTCAATGCGATTTGCGTATGAGGGAAGCGAAATGGTCTGTATTATGTCCGCACCGAGTTCTGGAATGCTGGATTTAACAATGACCTTGAAGGCATAAGCATGCCTTTCAAGGGTAAAACTTGCGTTTATTGGCGAATGGAAACTGGCGTGGTTGTCATCGGTGTATAGCAGTTGGTTCGCCCCGTAAGTTGAATTGTCCAGAAGTTCTTTTCCGTTTTGCTTGTTGAATATTGACTCGATAGAACCATCTTTGTTGAACTTGAGGATGAAGTGGGTGGTCACAATGCAAGATGGATTTTTTGTACGGATGCTTTTCTTATTGTCGGGAGTGAACTGAACGAGTGGCAGCAAAGACCAGCCAAATGGGGGCAGGTTGGCCATACGGTATGCCCTATTCCATGTCATGCATTCCTTGCGTTCCTGCATGGTTGGGTTGAACACCAGCAGTGACGGTTTGTCGCATTGAACATTTGCGGCAAGCGCCTCCATTGCCTTCTGCGTTTCGGTGGCGGCGGTCTTTTCCGCCAGTTCAATCCAGGCACGGTGCTGCATCCAGGTCTCATATACGCGCCGTCCCTGGTAGCCGCTGGCGCCGTAGGAGTGCTCGTCGTTGCAGAGCAGTGCATACCAGGCTCGCTGGAATGATTGCATCGGATATGGATAGCCGCATTCCATGGCGGCGAGGGTGGCAATCTTCTCCGCCGTGGGCAGAGCAGAGTCAGCGGCAAATTTTCTGGCAAGAAGTTCTGGTGTGCAAAGGGCGAGCTGGTACCAGCCGCCTGTGATTTCTCCATGCAAGGCTGGAATCTGCTTGCCATATTTTGTGCGCAGTTTCCTGAATGGTTCGTCGAGATTGCCCACTGTACGCAGTCTGGGCCATGCCCACTTGTTGTTCCATTCTGCGATACGGTCGCAGATGCCCAGGCTGGGTTCCTGGTCGTCGCTGTAGCATGCCATGAGCCAGATGTCGTATGGATATGCTTTTTCCAGTTTTGGCAGTTGGCTTGCCATCTTCATTTCAGTGTAGGCAAGTGTGTTCTTTTCGCCAGTGAAAGAGGGGGCCAGGCCGAATTCACTTGTGCCATGTCCATATTGTGTGCTTGCCCATACCAACAGGCTGCTTGACTTGTCTGCCCCCTGCCAGTAGAATACCATTGGCAGCGCGGAATCATAGCGCACGTCGCAGCGGGAGCCGCTGGCGCAGGATTGGGGTGTGAATGTGCCTGACGCAACTGACATGTCCTTGGTATAGACTGTGCTTTGCAGCGGGTTCCATGGATTGGGGGCCCAAAACAGGTTTTTGTAGCCTGCCTTGACGTAAGGCTCCACGATGGCCCAACTGAGGCCGTTGAAGTCAATCATGGTCATTGTCTCGCAGTCAATGTCCCATTCCTTCTTGAGCGAATGCCGCAGATATGCGGAGCGGCACAGTTCTTCCATGCCGTAAAGTTGTGTGCAGTTGCCTGCTAGACCGCCAGCCACGCCCAGTTTGCCTGTCTTTATGTAATCCCGCACGACTTTTTCTGCGCTTGCCCTGTCCCGTTCCAATGCATAGTTGTTCCAGAACCAAGTGCCTTCCATGCAGTAGCGGTATCTGTTTTCATCGGGGCGCTCTTCTGTCTGGTTGATGAGTTCAATTGCCTTGTCTATGAAGTTTGCGCTGTTGTAGCGCTGGATGTATTGTGAGTTGTGGAGGCCGATGTCGGTATGGGAACTGAGCATCACATTCAGTTCCCATTTGCGTGGAGGTGTCCAGGTCAGTTCTTTTTCCAGCAGCAATTCGCCGTCAAGATTGAATACCTGAAATCGGGCCTTGATCTTCTTATCGGGTGGCGGCAGCAGAATAAAAGTTCTGTATCTGCCGCTAAGAATTGCGATTTCCGTGTCTGGCAATTGCCTGTTTTCTTGCTTTGCCTTGATAATGATGTGGCCAGCGCAGTCCGCCTCAAAGCAAAGTTCCACCTTCTGACGGGAAGGTTCTTCCCTGGTGAGCATCGATACGGGCAATATTGTCAGGTCGTTGATTTGCATTGTAGGGTGGAGAAATGAAGTGGAGGAAGGTGGCAAAGTCTCTTTGTTTTTTAGCGTTGAGCAAAATTGATTTCTGAATGCTCTGTTCCCCGTATGGGTAGGCAATGGGCAGTTCGGCCCCGTTGGGGCCGAGGCCTCAGTTAAGGCTCGTATCCCCAGGCGGAGCTGCGCTCCGCCTGGGGATATTCAAATTGGGCCGCTCTGCGGCCCTCTCCTGTGCAAAGCCATGGCAAAAGTAGGCATCGTGCCCTGGCAGGGACCGCAGCGCGGTCCCACGTGAGTAGTTGCTATGTTGTTGTCCGTCGCCATTCGACACCTTGCGACTGGACAAAACCAGAAAGCGTGTAAAATTGGATGGCGGTGCCTCCTTGCAATGAGGC
>JAFSTJ010000455.1 GCA_017450525.1 Victivallales bacterium
CCTTGGCAGTCTATAGAATATCAATAAAAAACTCTGCGCCTCTGCGTCTTTGCGTTAAAGAAGCGTCTCTGCGTTAAACAATGGTGCAGTTTAGTTCCTGGCGTGCTTCGTTCCAGGTGGCGGCAGTGGCTTTTCCGTTGCAGATGACATCCTTGGGGCCATTGGGCAATGCCAGAACCAATTCCCATTCCTTGACCTCGGACTTGGGGACAAAGTCAATGCTGACTGCGATGTTCTTGCCCTGGTCCTGCACTGTGATATTTGTCAATGCGAAGTCGCCGTCCAAGTATTTGAATGAAACACCGTCGTCTTCATAGAGTTGGAACGAGGTATTTTGTGTTGACGGGAACAGGTAGAGTTGTACCTTTGACAGCGGTATTTCGTGCCTGTATTGCATGATTGGGCCGAATGGGATGATTGCGCCTTCCCGTATGAAGAGCGCGCCGCCTCTGCCTTCCGGCCAATCATAGTTTATGGTGCGACCGCCTTCAATGAACTGGCCTGTCCAGTAGTCTTTCCAAAGGCCCTTTGGCAAATATATCTCGTGCTTGTAGATTGCCACCAGCAGATCCCTGCCCAGCAGGTATTCATTAAGTACGTCTCTGCAGTTTTTGTCGTCCTGGTATTCCAGTGTAAGCGGGCGCATCAATGGCTCGGCGGTATGCGTGGAGGCGTATGCGCTGCTGTAGATGTATGGAATGAGTTGTGAACGCAGATTCGCATAGTATTTGTGCATTGCCAGCAGTTTGTCCCCCTGCGTCCATGGCATTCTGAAGTAGGTCCAGCTGTTAATCTGGCTCCAGGGCTGGAGGTAGCCGAAATGAATGCCCTCTGGCTGCATTACCTCCATGTCGTTTGTAGCCCAGCAATGTCCCAGCATGGCGGTGTTGAGCATGGCACCCAGCGTGTCCAGCCTGCCGCCCGTGTCCCCAGTCCAGGTGCCGCACCAACTTTGGAAGCCAACCCAGCCAGATGGCGTGAACACCACAGGCCTGCGATTTGTGTATTGAGCAAAGCCCTCCCACATCTGGCGTGAGTACAGCATTGGATATAGGTTGTGCATCTCCAAATCTGTCATGCCATTGCCGTAGAGCCTGTCAGGATGCGTACAAACCTGCCATGCACCGTCCTGCTTGAAAAAGTCAGCGCCCCAATCGACGAACTTCTTGAGGTGCTCGAACCATGGCTCGTCCTTTTTGGTGATCTTGTCCATGTACTGCGGCTCGGTGAAATGCAGATCCATTTCCGCCAGTTCGTCAAATGCTGGACCTGGTTTGTCCTCCTCGTCCTTTGTTTCCGCGGCGATTTTGCGCTCTTCCTCGTATGACAAATCGTAGTCGTTGCACATCCACAATTCCAGGTGGAAGCCCATTCGTTGCAGTGCCTTGATGAATGTATGAACGCCTTTCTTCTGCCAGTCAGGCAAAGGGAAGCGCTGTTTGCTCCAGTTCTTGTCCAAGGTGGTATCGTAATTCACGTCCATCCATCCAGGCTCCAGGCCAATCAGGTCGCAAGGTATCTTTTCTCTGCGGAAATTCACCGCATCGTTGATAACCTCAGCGTCATTTGCCTGCGTACGGCAAATATACCACAGACCGAAAGACCATTCAGGCGGCAGTTTTGGGCGTCCCGTCAAGTCTGTGTATTTGCGGATACCGTCCTTGAACGTGTCATTGCGAATCAGATAGAAGTCCAGCACAGCACGCTCATCCTTCCAGGAGAAAGTGTCCTTTTCAGCCTCGCACATGTCGAACACGACGCAATGCGTTGAGTTCACAAGCACGCTGTAGCCCTTTGTTGACATGAAGAATGGCACTGGCAAGTATGAAGCCACATTCGACACCCAGCATACTGCCTTGTGCCCGCGATGGTAGAGACGTTTGCGTGTAAGGTCGCTGAAGCCAACCCAGTCCTCGTCCTCCTGTGCCTTGAAGGAGACGTATGCCGCCTTCTTCGTCAACTTTACGGATGTCATTTCGAGGAGCGTGTCGCCTGCTGCGTCCTTTATGTTGAGCAAGGCATTGCCATCGCATGAAAGAGCCAGTTCCGCACTGCTCCAACTGTGGGGAGTTTGTTGGATTGCGCCAGCCTCGTCTGGCTCCTTAATAAAGTGGTATCTGTTCAGGGCGGAATCGCTGAATTCGCCATAACGGGGATATATCTGCACTCTGACGATGGCGTCAGTGAGGAACCGCACGGCTACGTTGTAGCCACAGGCTGTAGTTTCTGTGTAAGTTGTCATGTTCTGTCCTTGCTTGTGAATGTGAGCGCCGAGGCGGCGCTCACTCAGGTTGCCTTGGCGAAAACGAGTCGCTTTGGCGTAAGTGAGTATTCTCCTAGAATTCAGTTTTCAGCAGGTGGATTTTGTTTGTCATGATGCCAGTAGCCCCCATAGCCAGGAGGAACTTGGCCTCGTCGATATCATCGGAGAAGAAGACATTGTCCCGCAATTGCAATTCCTTGACGCAGTCAAAACTTTCCTGTGTGACGGATGTACTGGCAGGCTGCACAAAGCGGCAGTGGTATTTTTCCTTGCAGAGATGCAGGTTTTCTGGTTTGGCACGCTCCCTCATTGGCGGTGTCACACACATCTCTATTTCGGGATGAATGCTCATTATCAGGTCGGCCTGTGGCGGGCAAACTGTAAGGTATGCGTGGTCGAACATGTTGAATTGCACAAACAATTCGCATATTTTCCGAATGATACCTTCGTCATTCACATCGCCGTGCAGTTGTATGTTCATGTTTGCACAGTTGTGGAATGCCTCCAGCATTTCCTGGAATGTGGGGATTGTCACATTGTCGTATGCAGGGGCAGTCCGCCTCTGGCCCTGGAGCCAATAAGAGAAGTTAAGTTGCTTGAGTTCCGCCAGAGAAAAGTCTTTTGGGATGCCCTTTCCGTTGCTTGTCCTGTCAATGGTTCGGTCATGCAGAATCACGGGGATGCCGTCTTTGGAACTGGTGACGTCGAATTCAATCATGTCGGCGCCAGCCTCCAATGCCTTTTCCATTGCCAGAAGCGTGTTTTCAGGAAACTCGTACGAAGCGCCCCTATGTGCGGTGAGCATCACATGTTCAGGATGCTCGTAATACCAGGTAAGTGTGTTGATTGACATGTTTTTTTTCCAGTATTTTTTGATTAAGCTATGTGCAAAACTAGCATAACAAAGGCGATTTTCAATTGTGCATTTCAAAGATAGTCAGGCCAATTTGCAAAAGAACATCAGAACTATACATTTTCAGCATGAAATGTCGTTTGTTATTCAACAAAATATAAGGGAGTATTTCCAATGCAAAAGAAAATCTTGTTGTTAATGTTGCTGGCGGTCATAATTGCGTGTATTGCCGCACCCAATCCAACCCTGGATGTAACTTTGGATGCACCAAAGGAGATAATTGTCGCTGGAATGCCAGTAACCATTGACGGACCGCAAAAGACATTGCCTACTGGCGAGAAGATGCTTGCCATGGGACAGAAGAGTTTTGCCATTCCTGCAAAGGACCTGGCAGGGGCATCTGGCACACTTATGCTGGATTTTGCGACGGACACCATGCGCAGGTCAAAATACCCCATGCGCACAATGCTTATGCTGAGCACACGCTCGCGCCTGGCGATTGGACTGAGGACCTTCTTCAACAACAATGGTTGCCAGTTCGTGTTCTCGGACACTACACACACCTTCTATTTCAGCAGCGAAAAACTCAAGCCGAACACGCTGTACAAGGCGGCAATCACCTGGGATGGAGACAAAGTCAGGTGCTACTTCCAAGGCAGACTTCTCAAGGAAGGAAAGCAGCCTGTCGCCGTCAAGCCAGAACTTATAGACAAGATTTTCCTGGGACCAATCAAGACCCCCTATCATTCAATTCCAGAGTGGGACAATGACATATTCTGCGGGCGCATACGCATATTCAACCAGGCATTGACAGAAGAGGACGTGGCGGAACTTTGCGCCGTGCAGTCAAAGCCCGTCCACGAGCGTTATCCTCGCGTGATTTGCGCACCCAAGCGGAAGGGCAATATCAAACTTGATGCGGAGCTGGAGGACGAGGGATGGCAGAACGCAGGCGGCATTGTCTCCCTGACACAGGGAAACAGGGACAATGACGGCTCCAAAACCTGGACGCTGCCCCCGCATCACCTGTCCTTCACTTGGGATGAAGACAATCTCTATTTTGCAATGGACAGCACATTCCCACCTGGCACAAACATAAAGAAAGGTCATGGACCCGATGACAAGGAGGCGGACGTGTGGCTGAACGAATCCTTTGAACTGCATCTGCGCCACAGCGGGCACAAGTACTATTTTGGCGGCTGCGTGGCTGGCGGCAAATCAGACCGCAGGGACAGCGATTCAACATACAATCCCAAATGGGAATATGTCTCGCATCTCAGCCATCGAATAGATGACACGCTGCTCTGGCGCGTCGAGGGGAAAATCCCATGGTCGGAACTTGACCTGAAAGGCGCTCCAAAGGAATTGAAACTGAATTTCGCCAGAAGCTGGTTCTCGTCTGCATTGTCGGCTGTAAGCGACTTGGCAAGCCAAATAGAAAAAGGCTATTGGGCGGATGATGACAGGTTCTACACGCTGCGCTTTGTGGAAGATGCGCCCACGTTAAAGGCAATCAGCCATAATGATCCATCCTACGGCGAACTGGTGCAGAAGTTGCAGTTGTATTCCGCCAAGGACTGCAAGGCGAAGATGCGCATTGTCCAGGAGCATTCAAGTGGACTGCTGCTTCCACAGGACATATTTGTGCAGGAAGTACCTTTGAAGGCGAACATTCCATGCGAACTGAATGTGGCTGTGCCATTGACAATGGAAAAGGCGGATCGCCTGATATTCGAACTGTGCGGGTCAGACGGTAAGACTGCCTCCCTCAGACAGGATATTCCCATCACCATCAAGGCGGAATATGTAACCTGCACGCCACGTTTCACTGCTGAGACCATAGACGTTAAGGTCAAGACGGAAATCCTGAAGAAGAAGTTTGGCGAAGGCTTCCAGGGTAAAGTTGTCTTGACTGGACCTGACGGCAAGGAGATGGGCAGCACCGCAGTCGCTGACAAGCCAGACTTGCAACTGAACTTCCCTAAATCCAATCCCGTGGGCTATTACAAATTGGATTTGCTTGCAGGCGGCAAGGTCATCTCTGGCACCACGTTCCAATTCCCTGGCTTTGGCGAATGGAGCAAAATCAAGTTTGACATGACACGCATTATTCCACCATTCCAGCCAATGAAGATTAAGCGGGACAAGAACGATCTGACGGTGGAGCCAGTGGGGCGCAGCTATCAGTGGGGGCTGGATAATATTCTGCCGAAGCAGATTGTGAGTCAGGGACAGAAACTGTTCACAGAGGCACCGCAACTTGTGGCCAATGGCGAGGCAATTCAAATGCCCATAAAGCCAGGTAGTCTGGAGAAACACAGGTGCGAATTTTCAACAAATGCGGAAGGCACGCTCTGCAAGGTCAGCGCAAATGGCTGGATTGAATATGACGGCGTACAGCACAACCTGGTGGAAATCACCGCACTGAAGCCCATGAAGAATCTGGAATTTAAGTTCACATTGCCGAGAAACGTGGCAAAATACCTGCATGCGGCACAATGCGGCTGGAGCAGCAAGATTACTGCCAAACTTGAGGACGGCACTTTCGAGTGCAGGTACTTCCCTGTAGTAATTGTTGGCAATGAGGACAAGTGCTTCTGCTTCTTTGCCGAAAGCAATGCATCCTGGAAGACTGCAAAGAGCAAACCTATTTCATTTGTTTCCGATGCGGAGAAAACTGTGTTCACTGTACGCATTGCGGATTCGCTCAAGGCTGGCCAAAAACTGAGTTTTGACTATGGCTTGCTGGCTGGCCCAGTGAAGCCATTGGCAAAGAACCATCCGCTTAATACCGCTGGCGAACACTGGGCATTCAAGATGAACCGTCCAGGCAGGGCGCCTGCTACCTGGTGCGGTTATATGAAGGGGAATCCTACTTTGAGCGATTCATTGGCAGACCTGCCGTCACCTGAGAACAATCCAGTTCTGGAAAGATACAAGGTAGAAGCGAAAGAGGCGATTGACTTCAATGTGCACCCCTTCATCTACACTGCAAACTACATGAGTGACGAGTACCCCGAAATACGCGCCTTCCTGCCTGAATGGGTGCTGCTTCCAGAGCAGCGCTGGGCTGGCAAGCGCGGACAGAAGCACTACACTGTGTATCTGATGTGCCCTGCCTCCGATGGCGCCAATGTGTTCCTCTCCAAGTTCCAGACACTTTTGAAGAAAGTGCCCTTGCACGGCGTGAACTTCGACTTCGGAATTGTCCCTGTCTGCGACAACAAACTGCATGGCTGTCATCAGAGAACGCCCATCATCGCCTACAGGAATTTCTTTAGGAAGGTAGCGATGCTCCTGCTGGATGCTGGTGTTCAGGACTATGTGATACACATCCACAACACAGCGGCGGTCCAGTTGCCATGCTATACATTCACCACACATCTGATGAATGGCGAACATATCCGCCAGCAGAGCAGCACCATCATGCACAATGGCAAGGAGATTCTAGACACTTACGAAATGCCCATGTTCGCTTTCGAACTGGCCACATTGCCCTTTGGCATATACAATGCGGCATATCAGTCCAATGACGTGCTGTCAAAGGAGAACGGCGGCGGCAAGGAAGAACCTGAATTGTATAAACTGAGGATTACCAGGGCCTTCCTTACTGGCATGCTTCCACACAATGGCATAAATGCCCTGGACCGTTGCCATTTCGGCATTTTCGACAAGATTACCAGGATTTACGAGACATTTGGCGTGCCTGAAAGCTCATTCCTGGGCTACTGGGATGCGCAGAATCCCGCGAAACTGGTCTCTGGGAAGAACACATACGTCAGTTGCTACAGAAACAAGAACGGCCAGCTCCTGGCAGTGGTCTCCCATATTGGCAAGGAACATCTTGACCAGGATGTGACAATCAACTTCACTGGCAAGAAGTTTAAGAAAGCAACGGAATTGATTGACGCGGAGGACAAGGAGTACCAGGACTTGTTTGCAATGCGTGAAAAATACAAGCTGGCACACAACCGCGTGCCATTGAACTGGCAACCCGCGGGCGTCAAGGTTCTGGACTTCAAGGACAACACCTTGAAACTGCACCTGCCATACCACACATTTGCTCTGGTTAGGATCGAGTAGTCTTGCCCATACTCAGGTTGTCATGGCGAATTGCTATGACAACCTGAGTGAGCGCCACGTTGGCGCTCACATAAACCTATATTGAGGGGGGAATGAATAAACGAAAAAAAAAATGATATTGCCATAAAATAAAAACAGGGTGCCAGCGTTTTATTTGTCGTTGTTTTTTCATGGCGGTCGTTTTCAGGATTTCGGCAACACTCCAAAGCAGGAGCAACTTATGTACATTGACGCTGGCACAGGAAGCATTTTGCTTCAAATCATTGCAGCTGGATTCTTCACGACACTTGTTTTTTTTAAGAGAATCAAGTCATTTTTCAGAAAAGCCCCTGCAGCCTCATCTCAAAGCAAAGCAGGTAAGTAAATGGATGCTAAGCTAACATCCTCATTCAGGGATCCGGCTGGTTATGTCTTTGAACGGAATGGCGAGTTGTATCGTCAGATACTTCCTGCTGGAAAAGCTGCTTTCGAGCATTTCCAGCAATCTGGGATAGCAGAGCGCCTGGTGTCTCAGGGCAAAATGGCGGCATTCACGGTTGAAGCAGAGAATGAGCTGGGACCTGTATTGCACATATCGCGGCTGCCATTAATTTCCTATCCATACGAATGGAGTTTCAGTCAACTCAAGGATGCAGCGTTGCTGACAATAGAATTGACGCAGGAGGCATTGTCCTGCGGCATGGTACTCAAGGATGCCAGCGCATTCAACGTAGCATTTCACAAATGCCGTCCCGTATTCCTGGACCATACTTCGTTTGAAATGTACCAGGAGGGAACGCCATGGCGGGCATATCGCCAGTTCACAATGCAATTCATCATACCGCTTATGTTGATGCAGAAAGTGGATTTGCGTTGTCTGGGGCTGCTGCGGGAGGATATTGGAGGAATTCCTCTTGAACTTGGCTCACGCTTACTTCCATGGTATACTTGGCTTCAACCAAACAGTCTGCTTCACATTCACCTCCACGCCAAGTTTGACCGCAAATATTCCTCTGACAAGAAGGGACAAAGTACTTCACAGCTACCGAAAAATAGGCTGCTTGCCTTACTTGAAAGCATTTATGGCTGGATTTCATCACTAAAGGTGCCAAAGCAAGTTACTGAGTGGGCGCAATACTACAGCGACAACAGTTATTCCGATGACAGTTTTTCTTTCAAGAAACAAGCAGTGAAGGACTTTTGCTCGCGTGAAAAAGCCAAGTGCTGCATTGACTTGGGTGCAAACTGCGGGGTATTCACGCAAATCGCCGCTGAATATGCGGACAGCGTAATTGCCGCCGACTACGATGTCTGTGCAGTGGAGGCGCTTTACCAACTCGGCAAAACACAGGCAGCAGACATACAGCCGATGCTGCTTGACCTCAACAATCCCTCGCCAGACCTGGGTGTACTTGGCAAGGAACGTGATTCTTTCTTCAAGCGTGCCAAGGCGGATTGCGTGCTGGGACTTGCCTTGATTCACCACCTGCGAATCACTGGCAACTGGTCTATTGCACAGATTGTCTCTCTGTTTGACATGCTGGCACCAAAAGCACTTGTTGAATTCGTGCCTTCAGACGATGTCCAGACACAAAGGCTCATGCGCGGCAGAGAGGAAATCTACCAGGATTGGACATTGGACAACTTGCGCAATGCCTTTATGGAAAAATACAGCAGTTGCGAAATAATAAACATTCCGCAGTCAGGTCGCGTACTTCTGGCGCTTGCCAGATAAGCAGGCAAATATGAAAAGGTATGCCAGAAATATATTATCCTGCCTTTGGGTGGCATCTGCATTGGCAATACTGCTGTATGCTCCAGGCGTGCTTATCTATTACAACAATACAGACCAATTTAATGCAGGACCTGCATTTCTGCTTGGAGTGTTTGTTGCAATCACGGCGCTAACTGCATTTGGACTTGCCGCTTTTCTGGCGATAGTCCATGGAAAATGGCCTCAGGAAACACAGGCCTTTGGCATTGCAGCCTGCTTAAATGTATTTCTGCAGTATAATTTCTGGTCAAAGTTCTTCTTATCATATAACAACGTCTACTTCAGAATCTCCTGGGATTTCATTTTCCAGGCACTGGCGCTTCTGGTGCTGCTGGCGATCCCTTTTTTATTGGCATGGCGATATTGCAAAGCCATTGCGGGCAATGCGACTAGACTCTCGCTGGTCATATTGCTTTCGCAACTCGTTGTCGTTGCAAATGCGACAATGCGCTACAAGGCACCAGCATACGATTTCAAGAACTACACCTTCTCCCAAGAAGGGAAGTTCTCCTTTGGGCAAGATGAAAATATCATAATTCTTGTTGTGGATTGCATGGGTGAAGGCATCTGCAAGGAAGTGCTGGAAAAATATCCAGAACTGAAGGATTCATTAAAAGATTTCACTTGTTTTGATAGAATGATTTCACCGTTGTCATGGACGATGTATGCGCTCCCAGCAATGATGACTGGCGTCAACTTTCCACGCAAGGCATACCGCATCCCCAGCGACAATGACCACTCGGAATATCTCACACGAGTATGCAAAGGTGAGACCTCTCTTTTCAGGACCTTGCGCTCAAAGGGCTTCCGCATAGAAGGCTATCCTTACCTGCTACCCACCATC
Organism: Victivallales bacterium; assembly: GCA_017450525.1. Classification (GTDB taxonomy): domain Bacteria; phylum Verrucomicrobiota; class Lentisphaeria; order Oligosphaerales; family Oligosphaeraceae; genus RGIG3456. The sequence goes on from JAFSTJ010000455.1 coordinate 9,797, forward strand.
AGTTATTCCCCTGATGTGCTTGACAATTCGATTCCCCAATATCTGGCACGAAAAAATGCCTCCATCTTCAAAATCGGCGAAATGCTTTGCCGAAAGCATCTTCCATTCTTTTTTGAGTGCCTGCTGCCGCCAGTTGATTCTGTGCCATTTCTGGTAGTCAAGGAAGGGGAAATTATAAAGGGCAGGGAACATTACGACCAGGAATTCTACCGCCGCTTGAAAAATGAAATATGCATTGGGAAAATCCCGTCTGTATTCAAGTATTTGCATCTGCAAGGCGCACATGAAACCGTTAACACAGACGAGAATCTGGATAATGTGCATACCGCCTTGAAATACAAGCAACTGCGCGGCAGCCTGCGCAACTTTGAACTGCTAGTTCAGCGCCTAAAGGAACTTGGTATATATGACAATGCCACCATCTTGCTGATAGGCGATCATACAGAATGCTATGAAATACAAAACATCGCCTTTATCAAACGCAAGAATGAGCATCATGATGCATTGACATACAATTCGGTAACATGCCAGATTTCGGACATTGCAGGCACGGTTATGAAAGAATATGGCATTGCAACTGACCTACCTTCACTTTATGAAATGCCAGCAGTTCCAGGAGATGGCACTGTAAGACCAGAGCAAGCCAGATATGTTGATTTCAATGCCTGGCAGCCATGTGAAAAGGCTCCAGATGACGCCCCTTATGGCAATAACTGTCGTATGCTTATGGATAATGGAGCACTAATATTCGAGAATTTCATTGATGCACGGGAAATCAGCGTGGGAACGGAAGTCAAGCTGCTGCTGGGACAGGTTGGCGGTAATGGCAAATGGATGGCAAAGTTGGATTATTCACAGCGCTATGCCTGCCTGCGGACCAAATTGGACGGCCTCCCCGACGGCGAGTACAAAGTTACCCTGTATTTCAGAGGACCTGGCGATACTGGCCAGATACGGAACTTTCATACATACGCATTAAGCAATTTGCACATAAGTCAGGGGAAGGCTCGTCTGGAAGAATACCGTCCTGCATTGATTATTAAATCGAAACCGCAGTTATAACCTTCGTCAATTTGTGGTTCAAATAAAGCATTGCTTACATTTTGTGCTGGATTTGCGTTTTGTAACTTATATATTACTGTATTCCCAAAAGCAAAACGCAGGTGAATATCACGATATATAATTATGTACAACAATGTCAAGACCATACCATACGGCGTAAGCGACTTCGGCAATATGCGCCGACGCAACGGCTACTATGTGGACAACACATGGGGCATACCGCTTCTGGAGGCTTTGCCGTACCAGTTGTTCCTGCGTCCTCGCCGCTTCGGCAAGAGTCTGCTGCTGAGCATCCTGCGCTACTACTATGATGTGAATAGCGCAGACCGCTTCGACGAGCTTTTTGGCGGCACCTGGATACACGAGCATCCCACACCTGATCGTGGTCAATTCCTTGTCCTGCATCTTGACTTTTCAAAAGTCAGTGGAGATACCCTGGAGGAAATGCAGGAAAGTTTTGAGGAAAACTGCAAGATCGCCATTGACGCATTCCGCAGAGCCTACAAGAATTTCATTCCAGAAGATATTCGGGAGGAGATGGCAAAACAGACCACATTCAAGGCGATATTAAACATACTGGCTACCAATCTGCCCTTGACGTCAGACAAGAAAATCTACATTTTCATCGATGAGTATGACAACTTCTCCAACAGGCTTCTTGCACAGGCTGGCTCTGAGGCATACCGTGCGCTCTGCCATGGGACTGGTTTCTTCAAGAACTTCTTCGCGTTGCTCAAGGCACAGAGCAATGTCATAACCAACATATTCCTGACTGGCGTGTCTCCCATGACGCTGGACGATGTGACAAGCGGCTTCAATATAGCGGACAACATATCACAAAGCCCGCAGCTGGCTACACTTTGCGGATTCACGCACAAGGACATAAGGCAGGCAATCGGCTACTATGCGGAGGCTAGGCAATTTTCCCTTGACCGCGAGCAAGCATTCCAGCTTGTAACCGACTGGTATGATCACTACAGATTCTCCGAAAAGAACAACGAGCAGGTCTGCAATCCTGTCCTGCTACTGGGTTTTCTGAAACATTGTATGGACGAAGAGGGTTTTCCACGCGAGATGATTGATGAGAACCTGCGAACGGACTATCACAAGCTGCGGCATGTCGTCACCACAAACGGGAAACTTAACGGTAAGTTCGATGCGCTTGAAAAGCTGGTCACCGATGGGGGTATCTCCATGAAGCTGATACGCTCATTCCAGGCAGACACTCTGAACAAGCCCGAGAGCTTCATTTCGCTCCTGTTCTACTATGGCATGGTGACAATCGGAGATGTCGATTTTGATGGCGTCCAGCTGAGGATTCCCAACCAGCTAATGCGGCAGTTCGTGGCGGATTTCCTGCTCAACGGTTACAGGGACGCTTGCGGCGTAAATGTCAGAGTTGATGAACTGGCGAACAAGCTGGGAGAAATGGCAAAATGCGGCACATGGCAACCCGCCATCGAGTTAGCCGCGCAAGTGCTCAAGGAGACGCTTTGCGCACGTGATCTGCTTGATGGGGAGAAGGCGGTGCAAGCTGCCTTTGCCGCCCTGCTGTCACCTGGGAGCGCGTTTGCAGTGCGCACTGAGCATCGTGCAGGCTTCGGCTTTGCTGACCTGGCCTTGGCTCCTCGCATCATAACTTTCCCCAATATCAAATATGCCGCGCTGATTGAGGTGAAGTACCTAAAGAAGGCGGAGAAACTTCCAGAAAACGCAAAGGCCGCATTGCTTGCCGAGGCAAAGGAACAG
>JAFSTJ010000456.1 GCA_017450525.1 Victivallales bacterium
AAACTCAATGCCACAGGGATGTATCTCAATATCACTATGACCACTCCGTCTGGATTCTTCCGCCTGATGGAACAGAAATACGCCGCGTCGATTCCAGTGATAGAGGGCTTTCTGGCCGATCCCTGGAACCTGCGCATCAATGCGGTTCCCTCCGTTCTCAAAAATCACCGCAAGGCACAGCGCCTTTATGAAGCCTGCCGTTTGAAAGGCCTTAGAGATGATGCCATTATGGAAAACCTTTTGCTTACATCAGACCACACCTTTGGCCTGAACACCTGGAACTGGCAGAAAAGCTATGAGGAAAATGGCTGTTCCTTGTCCGCAAGTTGCTTTGACCGTTTCAGGGAGAGTTGGAAATGCAAGTCGCATTATGCAGAAACAGCCATGCGTAGAGCGGATGCACTTAAGCGCAAAGCCTCCGTCAATGCGACTTACAATGCCGACAAGGGCGTGCTCATTCGCAATCTTGCACCACACATCATTTCAGGCAATGCCGAGTTGTATTTGGGAATCTACTCCCCAAAACTTGTGTCACTTAAATATCCTGACGGCAGGGAGGTGGCCCGTCAGCAGATTGGACAAAACCGCTGGATGCTTTACGTTGAAGACGTTCCTGCGCTAGGCAGTTTGAGACTGCAACCCGAATTCACACGCCTCTACAACGAAAACTTCAATCCAGAAATCAGAGAACTCCCCCGAAAAATCACAAGCAGATTCTTTGAATTTGACATAGATGAGGACGGAACCATTTCCTCAATAAAATCCAAGAAGGGCAAAATCATCATGCAGACCGGCTGCGGTGAAATGCTCGCCGAGACAATCCATGATGCGTTGACTGATGGAGGGCATTGCGGCCTCCTGCCTAGCGTAAAGCGCACAGTCCATGAATTGTCTTCAAGAAAAGGAAAAATCCTCTCCGATGGCGACCTTTTCATAGATGTTCTTCAAGGTGGCGACTTCCCATACGGACACGCGGAACGCACAGTTAGGATATGGAAGAACTTGCCTCGCATCGATTTCAGTTGCCGTCTGGATTTGGCCGAGCAATATGAAAAAAACTGCTATTATGTCAAATTTCCATTTGAGGGGAAACAAGGGCATTTTATTTTTGACAGCAATGCGGGCATAAACACTACTGACGAATTGCTGCCAGGATCAATGCTGGACATGTTCTGCTGTGCCCGTTTTGCCGCGCTGGATAGCCAGGATTTTACTGCTGTCCTCTGCTGCATCGATTCGCCTGTGCTGGAATTTGACGGAATGCACACTTGCGATTGGCGCAAAAAACTGCCCCTGACTTTCAATAACAATCACATCTACGGTTTGCTTTATAACAATATATGCAATACCGATGCACCTGCATGGCAGAGAATCATTGACACATTCAATTATTCGCTTTTCATTGACGAAGATAATTTCAATACAGCCTTTGCGCAATCCTCATGGTATGGTGCAACGGCCTTGAATGCAGACTTGAATTATGAAAACACAGATGAGGGCATAGAGGAATTTCCACTTTCGCTTAGAATCCATACTGATAGTGAAAATTCAATCTACATTGAAAACCCTAATCCTCATGAAGCCAAATACAAGAATCTGGTCTTGAAACCTTACGAACTGATAAAATATTAAACATAAGACATGTAATGCGATATGCAGTCACATGCACATTGAAAAACAAACACAATAATCAGATATTGGAGTCAATAGAATGGAAAAACATTTGCTGGGATTTGATATTGGCGGCACGAAGTGCGCGGTAATACACGGAAAAGTATCCAAAAACGATCAATGTCATATTCTGTAAAAACGCGTAATCAGAACATCGTCAGCAAAAACACCAGAACTTTGCATTTCACGGTTCATATCCGAGGCAGAGGACATGTTGTCAACCCTGCCTGACGTCGTGCCTGAAGCCATCGGCATAAGTTGTGGTGGTCCATTGGACAGCCATCGTGGCATCATCATGTCCCCGCCAAATCTTCCTGGATGGGACAATGTGCCCATCTGTGAAATCATCGGCAAGCATTTTCACCTTCCAGTCAAATTATGCAATGACGCAGATGCATGCGCTCTGGCAGAATGGAGGTTTGGTGCGGGGCGGGGAACCCAGAACATGGCTTTTCTCACCTTTGGAACTGGTTTGGGTGCTGGTCTGATACTTCAGGGGAAATTATACAGCGGCGCCTGCGGCATGGCGGGAGAATGCGGGCATATTCGTCTTGCCAATGACGGACCCGTAGGCTACGGGAAGCGCGGCTCATTTGAAGGTTTTTGTTCTGGCGGTGGAATTGCACAGTTGGGACAGGCATACGCAGCAAAGCACATACCCCTTCCATGGTGCAAAACTCATGCTGACATAGCATCTATCACAGCCAAGGACATAGCCAATGCCGCAAATGCAGGAGATGCTTCTGCACGCGCCATATTCGAGGAAAGCGGACATCGTCTTGGCGCTGGTTTGTCAATACTGATTGATTTGCTGAATCTGGAAAGAATCGTCATTGGCAGCATTTTTCAAAGATGCGAGCATCTTCTTCGCCCGACAATGGAGGAGACATTGAAACAGGAGGCACTTCCTCAGAGCCTTGCAAAATGCAGCATTGTTCCCGCCGAACTAGGGGAGAACATCGGTGACGTCGCAGCTCTCAGCGTGGCGATTCTTTAACAGCCTTCTTACCAGGCCATTTCATCACCGCATCTAATTTGAAATGCGATGCCAAGTGGTGGTCTTATTCTTCTGAGGGCCCTGGTCTGTAACTGGCGTCATCTCCAGCAATTTGCCGTCCTTGATTTCCACTTGCCAGATGAAGGTGTGAGGCATTGCGTTCCTGATGCCGCCCACCATGGTGAGATTCTCCATGCCAGCATTGTCCTTCCACAACACGCAGAAGCCCGTGAGGCCCGTAACCTTCAGCTTCATCAGGCCATTTGCCAGTATTTCTATGTACTCGGTGAATTTTCCGTCATTACGCCAGGTGCCGACCAGCTTGTGCAATGGCAGCAAGCTCTCCGTCCTGACATACACAGCGGATGAATCGGTGCCCTTTATTGCGAGGGTGCCGTCCTTGTCCGAATAGGCGTATTCCGCCTTGAAACGCACTGGCTCCTCATGCGCTCCCTTCAAAGGCAGCTTCATACCAATGTACTTTTCATTCACCAGATACCGCACATCAAAGGCCATGTCCTTGGAGCGCACTTTGACATGCGCCATGCCGTCCTCCTTGAATTCCACCTCATTGAAAATCGGTGGTGGCATAAGCCTGTCAAAGCTGTTTGCCTTCTCATAGAAGATGAACGACCAATGCCCGATGTACGCCTCCCCCGCGAAAAGAAGCCACATCACAAACAAAAATGCACAGAATATTTTGCCCATGTCAACACATTTATTGATTTTATAGATATATTACCCACAAACAACTCGTAAAATATACAAAAAACATCCTTTTTCAAACAATACCACCAATGAATGCATCGGAACTAGCACCGCATCTGGCACTTTTCACATTCTGGGCCTTCGCACTAGGCTGCTGCATCGGCAGTTTCATGAA
>JAFSTJ010000457.1 GCA_017450525.1 Victivallales bacterium
CAGCCTTGAGATAGTTTTCCATAGCCGTTCTCTCCTCGGGGCTCATTATGACCACAGAGGAAAGGATGACGCATTTTATCTCAGAGGCATCGGAAGGAAAATGGAATATCGTCTCTACTGTAATGCCTGAAGAGTAAAGCAAGCCCAGCAGTTTTCGGTAGTCGCCAGTGTATCCCTTTTCGCATGCACCGAAATAGCTGTGGAACTGCGTGTTCTCCGAAAAAAAGACGGCGCACGCATACTCTGGCGCATCCTTGAACAGCTCAGGATGCTTTTTCTCAAAATCGAAAGCTGTCGCAGCAGGCTCCGCATCGTTAGGCAGTTGCCTAATTTCCTCTTCAGGAAGGCCAAGATGCCCTTTCAATGTTGAGAACCAGGTTGAAAAGCCAGACAAATTGTTCAACGCCCAGAGATGCCCTGCCGTGTCTGGATAGAAACCATAGCCCAGCGAGAGCACTGGCACATGGTATTCCTTGGCAACTCCTGCATGGAATGAATTTGCAGCCAGATTGTTGCGCACGTTCCCAGGGACATCGCCGACCACCTCAAGATTAAGGATATTATCTCCCCTGAGCAGTTCCTGCGCCCTATGCGCACTGTAGTTGACGCCGCCATACGCACAGGAACTGCAACAACTCATAAGCGGAAAACCATCGGGAAGGAAGTTTTTCACGAATTCCAGGAAATCGCCTATGGATGACCTGCGCATGGCCAGGTACTGGTGCCATTGTGGATTGTCCCAGTTTCCCCAGAACGACTTGTCCGATGCAGGTGGCAACATGAACCCCAGCCTGTCCTGGCAGAACGGACATGAGCACTGGTAATATCCGCCGAAGAAGATAACATCGTCGCACATCAAGCCAGTGATGCCTGTTTCCTCCAGAAGTTTCTTGACATAGAGGCGGTAGCCTTCGCGGAAGCCTGGATTGTTGAAGCAGAACTGCTCAGCCGAGTATGAAGACACCCTTGCTGGCTTGCCAGTGAAGGCGTCATGCATACGCCAGCTGTTGAGGAAGTCTCCGTTGAAACGCCAGTCTGCAGCGGCCTCACGGGAAGGCACGTAAGGCAGATGGTGGAGGTAGTTGTACATCAGCCTTGGCAGTTCTTCCAGTTTGTCATAGCGGTGCGTCAAAGTGCAGGAATGATGGTCGAAGAACCCGATTCCCCGTTCCTTCAGCGCATCTGACACCCAGCGCATGAATGTATGGAGAATGTTCCAATATGGAAGGTAATCCCATCTGAAATGCGCACCAAATACGACGGCCGTATCTGCATTCGCCTTGAAAATCTCATCGGCCTTCCTCTGGATCTTGTCCTTGAGCCCCAGGTTTCCAAGTTCAAGATCCTCCCAGGTAATCCACCAGCTTAATGCTCTCATACGATTTTCGCTCCTATTTCTAGAAATCTTCGGCAACAAGATATGTGCCCATGGGCATTTTGCCTAGGACATTGTAGCGGATGGTCTGGGCGTTGCCTGCCAAGGAGACGTAGTTCAGCTGACTGAAACTGGAATGCCCTGTCTTTGAGACATGGTTGTAGCTTTGTGCCCAGAAATTCGGCAGGGAAGTATCGCCGTCTGCGACAAACCATGCAGTGCTCAAGGATTTTGAATATGTCGTGTATTGGCTGTAATTGTCAAAGAAACGCTCAACACCGTTGTAGCGTCGTATGCCGTATGTATCGCCTTTGGAGGAATGATTGTAAATATTGGCCAGTGTATAAGTCATTCCAAGCACATCGATTGTACTGTCCGAAGGGCAGCACAGGATTTTTGGCTTGTTCTCGGCAATCCATTCAAAACTCGTCAGGCGGTCAGGTGTGTGGGAAAGATATATCAGAAGATTGTTCCAGCAGGTTACTCCATTGGTGGCGTTACGTGATGGCACTATGTAGTTGTCGTTGTCATCGCCATACAGCGCACCAGCCAAGCCAATCTGCTTCAAGTTGTTTAGGCAGCCAGCAGTGCGCGCCTTTTCGCGCGCCTTGCTCAAGGCGGGCAGCAACATGGCGGCAAGAATCGCGATTATGGCTATGACAACCAGCAATTCAATTAGTGTGAAGTTCTTTTTCATTGCATGTCTCCTCTCGTTTGATTCATTTGTCGTTATGAAGAAATCTCAATAGTTGCCAAAACCGCCTGCAGGCGTGGTTTCATCGTCGAAGTACTCGGCAAGCACCACCCTGTCCACAAGCATTTCATCTGGCTTTTCCGAACCCTTGACGTATGACGGTCCCTGCACTTTCAGGCTGATGAACACATCGTAAACCTTGTCTGGCTCCGTGGCGGAGAACACGTTCTGCACAGGCGCTGTGCAGTGCCAGGACCAGTGGAGCCACATTATGGTGCCCGCGTTTGGCTTGATTCTACCGATGCGGTACCAGTGGTATTTCTCGTCCTGCGCCAGCTTTGAATATGGTATGTTCATGGAGAGCTGGTCCTTTGTTGCAAGCCTGTCGTAGAAGCCGAAGGATGGCGGCCTGGCGTGGAATCCAGCAACCTTCTTGGGATTGCGAGGCGCCATTGCAAAGCCAGTGCAGGCCTCCTTGTCCTGGATTATCTGGAAGGAACCGCCCTCGGCAGTCGGGATGCTCCAATAGTAGTCAAACACGCGTCTTCCCTGGAGTTCCTGCGGCAGAGGCGGCCTGGACTTTATCGCGCGTATTGCAGCGATTTTTTCCTCAAGGCCCTTCTTTCGCTCCTCAATGTTGATGTAGTATTTTTCGTATGCCTCTGCGTAGTCCTTTTCCAAGTTGGACACCAGTTCATCCACTGTTGCCGTCTTGTAGCCTGCCTTTACAAGTGAATCACGCATATTCAGAATCGCCTCATCGACAATCATCCGCTCCTGGCGCACCCTTTGCCGCAGGACCTTGTCCCTTGAAACAGCCTTTTCAGCCTGTTCAAGCCAGACAGTGACCTTTGCAAAGAACTCGGCATCAAGGAATTTTCTGCGTGACGGGTGAGTGATGCCCAGCCAGCCTTTCTCCTCCTCCTGCCTCTTTGCCAGATATTCATAATAGTTTTTCATGTTTTTTGCGGCTGGACCATAGAAATGCGTCATGAATTCATCAACAAGGGGTGCCGTGTCCTGTTCCGTATCAAGCATCAGATGATATGCCACATAGTCCCGCAGCTCATAGAAACTCTGCAATCTCATATTAGAGTATCGTGAATAGTTTTCTGATTCCGCGAAAATGAAATCGAAGCCCAGCCGCTTGTATTCACCCAGGTTCTCCTTGAGCATTGGC
>JAFSTJ010000458.1 GCA_017450525.1 Victivallales bacterium
GACCGCCGCTGGCATCGCCAATGGGCAGGATGTGTACAACACCATCAAGGCAGGTGCAGACGCCACAGGCTCATCATCTGGCGTGGCAAAGGCAAAGGACAGGGCCGCAATGGTGGACGAAATGCTGGCCGCAGTCCGCAAGGCCTGGGATGAGAGAAAGCATTGATTTTTTCCCGCAAATATAATTAGCAAACTCAACAAAAGGAAGACAAAAATGGCAACTAAGAAGAACGCTCCAATGGATTTCAAGGTGTATCAGAAGGAAATCGAGCTCCAGTCACGCGGCTGGATTCCCACATTCCACGATATTTCAAAGGAAGTCATGGAAATCGCAAAGGCCTCTGGCATCAAGAACGGAACAGTCAGCGTTGTTTCACACCACACCACATGCTCCGTCATGGTCCAGGAATGCTCACACGATATCGACAGCTTTGACATCGAATTCCTCCAGCATGACCTGCTGGACATCATGCGCAAGATGATCCCAGACTTCGCTGAAGAACACCAATACCGCCATCCAGGCCCAATCCACCTGAAGTATGGCCGTTTCGTGGATGAACCTGGTGATTTCACCAGCATGAACACAGATGGACATCTGCGCTCAGTCTTCTTTGGCCGCAGCGAGACCATCACCATCAAGGACGGCGTCCTTGACGCAGGCGAATTCGCACACATCTACTTCATCGACTGGGATCATGTCCGCGCACGCCGCCGCCAAGTGAACGTCACCGTCATGGGCACAACAGGCGACCTGCAGGAAGACCGCAAGTGGAACGGCGGCAAGGTCATCAACACCCTGCACAAGTTCACTGCCGATGAAAAGTCAGACGACGTGCACTACACCCTGCAGCTGAAGCGCTAAACATCTCCACACCCACAGTATTGTGCGCGGGGCGAAAGCCCCGCGTTGCATTATATAACACAAGGCAAAATTATGAAACTAGAAGCCCTACGCGCACTGAAAAACGCATACAACATTGAGATTGCCTGCCTGACTGAAATGAAAGATTTCATAGACGGAGTGCAATTCGGCAAGGCGGTGGATCTACTAGCGGCTGCACCACGCATTGGAGCCACTGGCTGTGGGCATTCGGGCATAATCTGCCAGCATTTTGCACATTTGATGTGCTGCATAGAGCGCCCCGCTCGCTTCATCTCGCCAGCGGAGGCAGTACATGGGGCAACTGGCTTTCTGCAGCCAGGCGATGTAATGGTATTCGCCTCAAGAGGCGGCAAGACCAAGGAGCTACTGCCCATAGTCGATATCTGCAAAGCGAAAAACGTCAGCATCATAACAGTAACAGAGAATATGGAGTCGCCATTGGCTCTTGCATCTGACGTTGTGCTCAAGCAGCATGTAAATCGTGAAACTGACAAGTGGAACGCCCAAGGCACCACCAGCACCACCGCACTTTGCATGATATTCCATGCACTACAGGCGGCACTCCTTGAAGAAACAGACTACCAGGCAGAGCAGTTCGCCCTGATACATCCAGGCGGCGCAGTCGGCGAACGCCTAAACGCCAACAAATAAAACTCAGAGGCACTCTTTTAACGCAGAGACGCAAAGACGCAAAGACGCAAAGACGCAGAGGCGCAGAGTTTATTATTGTTTTTGGGTGAAGTCAATTTGATGACTATAAAAAATCATCAAATCAACTTTTTCCAACAATAAAAATCTCTGCGCCTCTGCGTCTTTGCGTCTCTGCGTTAAAAGAGCGTCTCTGCGTTAGATTTCCGTGGCGATTGGAGCGTGGGCATAGTCCTGATAGCGTTCAGGCATACGTGTCGTGGCAAGTGTTGTGTCGTGTACAAGGACACGGTATTTCCACTGTTTGGACGCGCCAGCCTGAATCACGAAGCTGGCATTCTTTGCAGGATTGCCAGTGAAATACTGCTGCCCGTATGGGTTAGCGGCCATCAGGCCATAGTCTCTGACATGCCAGCTTGTGGGGAAACTGTCATTGACAGGATTGTCCATGATGCAAATGCCAGCCTTGCCTTTTTCCACGGCACCATAGTAGTCGCACCAGCAGGCGCGCTTGCCCCAGGATTCAGCCTCACCGACAGAACCGTCGGCCAAAGTAATGACGCCGCCCTGGACTCCGTCCATGGAAGATGCCACGCGAACAGCGCAGATGCCGCCTTCCTTCGTGTCGCCGAAATACACATCGCCCTCAGTAGCGGTGACTTTTACATCGAAGTCAATGGAGCGTGCATCGGCAGTTGCACAGAAACTTAGTTCCCTTACTTCGGAAAGCAATTTCTTTTCCTTGCAGTCCACCCAGTCAATGGTCAGCCTGAAGCGTGCACGAATGGGGCCAGCCTCCAGCATATCCACCTTCTGCACCCTCATATAGCCGTGCTTGTCCAATTCAGCCCACAAGTCGCAGCCATTCACCTCGCCCCATCCAGTCCAGAGGCTCTTCTGGTGCACATGGTCGTCAGTTTCGCCAGGTACATTTTTCATCATTGGGAATGCCCTGGTAACAGATGCATTTGCAGGTGTATAGACAGGCCATATAAATGGCTTTGCCCATTGCTTGCCGCAATGCAGAGTTGCAAACAGTTCCTTGCCAGCAAATATGTCAAAGGACTTTGCCTCCTTGCCTTTTGCCACGCTGATTTCATCGCATTTCACAGCACCAGGCTTGACCTCGTATGTTGCCTCCTTCCCTGCATCCAGTTTTGGAAGGTAAAACAGCAATGCCTTTCCGCCATCGATAATCTGGCAAGGCAGCTTCTCGCCTTTCGCATTTTCCAGATGAACAGCCTTCTTTGCGGGAAGAGCCTTTGCAAGGGCCGCTGTCACAAGGCAGGACTTGCGGTTGTGATTGCCCGCCTTAACCAAAATCTTCGTCATTCTCGTCTCCAGATTTATTAATTGTATTCCAAAATCATTTGGAAATCAAACGTCCTGAGTGCACGGCTCATGGCCGTGCACTTAATCAAAAACATATTAGTGATGCGAGAAGACACGTTCTGGAGCATGGAACAATGCCACGCCCAGTTCGTTCGCGCGTGCAATGACTTCAGCGTCCTTCAGAGAGCCAGAAGGCGCGATAATTGCGGAGACGCCAGCCTTTGCGGCCACTTCCACGCCATCGGGGAATGGGAAGAAACCATCGCTGGCCATGACTGCGCCTTTCAGTTCTTCCTTGCCCTGGTACTTCTGGCCGAATTTCTCAATTGCCTGTTCAACTGCGCCCACGCGATCCTGCTCGCCAGTGCCAACGCAGAGAGTGCCGCCGTTCTTCACCAGCACAACGCCATTTGAACGCACGCTGATGTTGATGTACCATGCGGTAAGCAGATCAGCCTTCTGAACATCTGTGGCAGGGACAGTGCTTGTCACTGCGCCGAGTGTCTTGCTTTCTGCGCTTGCGGGCTTCAGGTCGGCCACAGAGTGCAGGTTTGTGAGCAGAGGTTCTGAAACCACCAGAGAACCATCCGCCAGCACCTTGATGGTGCGTGCGCTGCTGGTATCGTCACCAACGTACTTGGGCAGTTTTGCAATGTCGCCGCACTGGAGAATGCGGACATGCTTGTTCAACTTCGCCTCTGGATCCAAAAAGATGGCAACTGCCTCTTCCTCAAATTCAGGTGCCACCACGCATTCCACGAAAGTCTTCATGATTTCGCGAGCAGTTTCAGCATCAACCTTGACGTTGAAGGCGATGACACTGCCGAAAGCCGCCCTGGGGTCGCAGTCCCTGGCCTTAATGTACACATCAACCAGCTTGTCACCAGGGCAAGCAGCTGCGGCGCCGCATGGATTCACGTGCTTCATGCAGGCGCAGGCAGGAATGTCAAAGAACTTGACAATGTTCAAGGAGTAGCTTATATCCTCCAGATTCGTCTGTGAAAGACCGCTCTTTCCATTCTTCAGGACCTTCATACCGCCAATAACGCCAGCGTCCGCGCCTGCTGGACGGTAGAATGCCGCCGTCTGGTGAGGATTCGTGCCATAGCGGAGGTCATCCACCTTAACATAGCTTCTGCCCATAATCGTGACTTCATCATCAAATGAGCCCACGTTCTTGGAAAGATAGGTGTTCCTGTTCAATTTGTTTTCTGACATTTGCTTGTCTCCTTGCTTTTGTTGTTGTATTGGTAAAGTCGTCAGACTGTTGCGTTCACCTGCATATCGTAGAGTGCGCGGTATCTGCCATTCAATGCATACAATTCGTCATGAGTGCCCTGCTCCACAATGTGCCCTTGCTCCAGCACCACGATTTTATCCGCGTTAACCACGGTGCTCAGCCTGTGTGCGATTGCAAGCACGGTACGTTCCTTCATCAACTGGATAATGGCCTCCTGCACGGCCTGCTCCGTCTCCGTGTCAAGGGCGCTGGTCGCCTCATCCAATATCAGGATTGGTGGATTCCGCAAAATAGCCCTGGCAATTGCCAGCCTCTGGCGCTGCCCGCCTGAAAGTTGGCAGCCCCTTTCGCCAACGTTTCTGTTGAAGCCATCAGGCGAGGCCTCTATGAATTCCATTGCATTTGCCCGCTTTGCCGCGTCTGCAATATCCTCGTCTGAAGCACCTGGCCTTCCATATTTTATGTTGTTGGCAATGGTATCATTGAAGAGGAAATTCTCCTGTGAGACGATGCCGATGATGCGCCTCAAATTGGCGTTGGAAATATCCTTCACGTTCACGCCGTCCAACTTGACGCTGCCTTCCTGTGGGTCATAGAATCTGGCCAGCAGATTGGCTATAGTGGATTTGCCAGAACCGGTGGAACCAACTATGGCAACGAACTGGCCCTTCTTCACATTCAGCGAAAAGTCGTCTATGACCTTTTCATTTTCATTGTAAGAGAAACTGACATGCTCAAAGGAAATACCATCGTTGAGTTGCTCGATATTGACTGGCTGCTCTGGTTCAGGAAGCGCAGTGTCACAGTCCAATGCCTCAAAAACGCGTTCCGCAGCAGCAGCGCATTTCTGGAGGTTGATGTTCAGCTTTGCCAGTTCCTTGATGGGCCTGTAGGCATTCTGCGCGGCCAGTCCCATGACACCAAGCACGCCAATGGACACATTGTAGCGGAAGCACAGAATCAGGAATATGGCGCCTAGAATAATTGCCACAATCTGCATAGAGGGCTGCATAAATATGTCCGCCAGAACAGACTTTATGACTGCCTTGAAGTACTTGGCATTGTGCTTTTCAAAACGGGCGGCCTCCTGCTTCTCCGCATTATATGCCTTCACCACGCGTATGCCAGAGAAGGTCTCCTGCATGATGCCAACCAGCACGGATACACGGGCCAGAACCTTCTTCTGATAATCACGAACGATTTTGGATAGCATCAGCATCGGAAACAGCAATACTGGCATCAGCATGACCAGAATTATCACAGGTCTGACCACGCCAGACTGGATTGCCTTCAGCACCAGGAACTCAAATGCCACGATTATCTGCACGGGGGCGATGAACGCCTCGGCAATGGTGCCAGAAAATGCATGGTCTATGACGCCAGCATCGTAGGTGCATCTGCTTATCATCCGTCCCACGTCCGTCTTGTCAAAGAATGACATGGACTGCCTCTGCACATTGTCAAAAAGGCGGAATCTGATGTCCGCCACTATGCGGGCGCCCACCCAGCGCAGAAAATACTTGTTGATGAACTCGCCGAAGGAGCGCACTGCGAAGAACACCAGCATGCCCACGATCATCACGCATATAAGGGGGAATGAAACTGCGTCATCAGTTGACACATTCAATCCAAAACGCTCGGCAATGGCATTGATTTTGGAAAGCATTCCCAATTCCTTGTCATTGCCAATCTTCTTTTCTGGCAAGGCCTTCTTCTCCTGCTGTTGCGTTTCCGCCTCCTGGGCCTCCTTTTTCAAGTCAATGCCAGCAGTTTTCAGCACCCAGCGCACAAATGGCCTCTTGGTGAGGTTGTCATCCAGGTTGTTCTGCACATTCTCAACCTTGCCTGCATTACCTCCAGTACCTGCTTCCAGACATGACACACCCATGTCCAGGAAGGACAAGTAAAGGTGCATGGCACCGCCCATAATCATTCCCGCCAGGACGCCCATTACAAGACGCATCCAATATGGCTTGCCAAATTCCTTAAAAAGCCGCCAGAACAGTTTGACACTGTTGCCCTTGGGCTTCATTGGCAGTTTTTCAAGATCGCTTTTCTGCTTGTCGTGATGTCCCATCACAATGCTCCAATTACAACAGAGGCCACATATTCAATCTGCTGCTGGGTCAGGTCAGGATAAATCGGTATTGCCAGCGTTTCTGCTGCTGCCCTTTCGCTTTCTGGGAAATCACCCTGCTTATACCCAAGGAAATTGAAGCATTCCTGAAGATGCAATGGAACTGGATAATACACGTCGCAGCCAACTTCCGCGGCCTTCAGCGCATCCCATACCTTCTGCCTCTTGCCGCCCAATATGCGTATAATATATTGGTTGCGGACATGGCGAGTGCACCAAGGCGCAACAGATGGTGTCACCACTCCAGCCACGCCTTCGAACAGCTTGTCGTACATTGCGGCGTTGGCCTGGCGCTTCTGCGTCCATTGGTCAAGATATTTCAACTTGATATTCAGCACCAGAGCCTGCAATGCATCGATTCTGAAGTTGCCGCCCACCACGCTATGGTAGTATTTTGGCTCCATGCCGTGGTTGCGCATGCGATGCACCATAGCGGCCTTTGCGTCATCCTGCGTCAGCACTGCGCCTCCATCGCCGAAGCATCCAAGATTCTTGCTTGGGAAGAATGAGGTGCATCCATAATCGCCGATGGCTCCCGCGCATTTTCCCTGCCATTGTGAGAGAATGGCCTGTGCCGCATCCTCGATGACAGTCAGATTATGCTTTTTGGCAAGTTGCATTATGGTACCCATCTCGGCAGTCTGCCCATAAAGATGAACTGGCATGATTGCCTTGGTACGAGGCGTTATCTTCTCCTCGATTTTGGCAGTGTCGATGGTGAATGACTTGGGTTCAATGTCCACAAACACAGGCTTTGCGCCTACGCGGTGTATTGCGCCACCTGTTGCGAAGAATGTGTATGGAGAGGTTATGACCTCGTCTCCAGTGCCAATGCCCTCTGCCATGAGGGAAAGAAGCAGCGCATCAGAACCAGAACTTACGCCACAGCAATGCTTGGCACCGCATTTTTCTGCCAAGGCAGCCTCGAACGCCTCAACATGGGGTCCAAGAATGCACATCTGCTCTGCGCAGAACGCCAACATGGCTGGCTCTATCTCGCCTTTAAGCTGCTGATACTGCAACTTCAAATCCAACAGCGGAACTTTCATATACCAGATATCTCCCTTATTATCTTAATAAATCTATTTATGAATGGCATAAGATAATATCATTGCCACAAAAGGCAACTCCTACTCACAAAATAGGGATACGCATGAGCCGCTTCGGTGTCCATCAGGTCGTTCTAGCGAATATGCATGCTTGTTTTAGCCATCAGAAGCGCATCCACCGCTAATGCAACCTGAATGAGCGCCGCTTCGGCGCTCACATTAGACCATTATTCCTTATCGCCCAGATATTTTCTTTATTTGCCTGAGGAAGCCGTCCTGGTATTGTTCATCTGGAATTAGCGCCATTCCCTCGCTCCACTCATTCCAGGCATTTATAATCACGGCAGGCGCTTTCTTATCCAAGGCTTTGCGCAGCATAACACCGAACTTGTCAGGTGTGTTGTTTATACATATCGGGCAGTATCCAAGTTTAATGTAGTCCATCGGGAATTTCACCGAACGGCTCCAGCGCGGTGAAACGTCAAGGCCCAGCGTGACGCTTGGAAAATGGAGAAGTCCCTTCTCCTCGATGCGGCCCCAGCAGTATTCCTGGGACTTCATCATACCATCATAATCGAACACAGGACGTTCCTGGGGCAGTGTCATATAATTTTCAGGCGCGACGATGTTATACGCGAACACGGCGTCAAAGCCAGCGTCCTTGATTGGGGGCACTCTGTCCCAGCCGCAGAAATAGGCATTGTCATTGTTGCAGCCAATGTTCATGAGCAGGAACAAACCAGGCAAGCCGTTCTTGCGTGCCTGCTCCTGGAGAATTCGCCTTGCATCGGCATGGGGAATAACCTTGAACAGCGTGCCCGTGGAGAAGAATGAAAACACTGGCTTTCCATCTATCTTCCAATAGTTGTCGCAGTGGAAATACTTATCGCAGCAGAAATCCACCACATTCCGCAAATCCTCCTCGGTATGCGCCATTTTCAGGAAAAGCTGGCTTGACTGGTTCACGTTCCCATTCATCGCCTGGTGCTTGTCATCATCCATGGCAGGCCACATGCCCCAGTTGTGGTTCGCCCACATAAGGGCGAATTTGAGCCGCCCACGATTGGGTGCATTCAGGAATGCCTCGTCCAAAGGCTTCTCAAGGAACTGCTCACCGCCATACCAATACCAGTCAAACAGAAAACCAGTGATGCCATTGTCAGCCGCCAGGTCAATCTGCTTCGCCATCATTTCAGGCGATGACTCGTCAAAATATCCCCACAATGGCTTTTTGGGCTGACAATGCCCCTCGAACAAAGGCCGTGTGGTTTTCAGCAGCTCCCATTCAGAAAAGCCCTTCCCGTACCATTTCTCATAATGCCTGTCTGGATGCCAACTTGGAAAGTAAATCGCAAAAATTTCACTGTTCATAAGCTACAACTAATCCTTTTCTATCTGTCGAGGCAATTTCAAAACTATCGCGCCAGAATGTAAAATGTCGGGTGCCGATGGCAAAAGCCAGCGGTAGAGGCATATCTTATCCGGAGTTTTGCAATTACCTCAAACACAAATCAGAAATCCTTCCACTTGCAAATAGCCGATGCAATTTCATGCCTCTGCAATTTTCTGTAAGCATCGGGCATTTCCTCTGGCGCAAACACATTTTTGATATTTGCTGATGTATCAAAGACCTTTCTGCGAATCAATTCCACCACCTGCTGGCGATCATCCTTGGTTCTGTCATTGGGAGTTAGAATCTTGATGCCCTCACCCTTGAAGAATGCACAAGGATTGATGGGAATATCATCAATATAAGTTGCCTGTAGTAGCAGTCTTGGCCAAGTTTGGCATTCATGCCGCATGGTGCCGTATGAGGCTGGTCTTGGAAGCCTCAACGCCAATTGAAAACCAGATGCGCTTCCTGAACATTCGGCTACAATGTCATAGCCAGGCGCACCAAACGCAAGCAAACGTTCCTCTGCTTCTGGTTCAGACAAGGAAACGCAATTGAATCCCTTTGAACGAGCTTCCTCAAGACGGTTCTCGCTAATGTCGCAGACCGTCACCAGGCAGCCCTTCAAACGCAACCATTCCGCAGCGAATGCGCCAATCATTCCCTGCCCGATGACTATGGCGTGCTCACCTGTGGCTGGCTCGGTGGACATTGCCCCGCGGTAGCTTATGGCCGCCACTTCCGCAACTGTGTATGGAAGAGGATTTTCCTTGGCCTCTTCGGGCAAGATGACAGGAGCGCCATCATCGCAGACATCCTCGAAAACGTGTCCGCCAGCTTCGCCGCCATATTTGGGATAGCAATCCAAAAATCCCGAACAGCGCCTGTTGCTGACTATGTCGCCAACCCTGTATCCGCGCACATCAGGACCAACCTCAACTATACGAGATATAGTCGAATATCCTGGCACAATCGGGAATTGCCTGCTGGCACCATAGTGTCCTCCAAGCGTTCTCAATTCCGTCCCCGGGGATACAAATGAATACAATGTTTCCGTCCTGATCTGTTTTTTCTTGACTTCTGCCAGTTCCAGTTCACGGATTTCAATCTGTTCGATGCCAGAAAATACTACTGCTTTGACTTTCATTCTTTCAACATTGATTTTTGTATATCTCGGAGGAAAATTGCAAAACTATTGGCATTGCAAGGCTTTTCGACTGACTAAAAGCCAGCGGCTCCAATAGTTTGCGGCTTGGCGAGATAGTTTTGTAATTACCTCTGTATAGTCCACTGTCCACAACAAAGTTATTACAATGCAAGCACAGAGCGGGCCGGCATGGCAATGTGCTTTTCGCCATACTCGACATTCGCCTCATTATTCGTCCAATTCACAAGGAACAGTATCTGCTCTCCAGCAGCGGACTGCCAATTCGTGGCAAGCACGCATGGCGCCTGATATTCCCCGCCCTTGGCCAGAAACAGGCTATGCTTCTGCACAAGCAGTTTTTCCCTCAAGGGCATCATACGCCCTTCCAGCAGGAACTGCGGGTACTGTCTGCGCATGGCATTCAACTTCTGCACAAAAGCAAGGAATTCAGTCCGTGGCGGCGCGGGCATTGTCCAAGGTGCTCCAGCCCCCCAGTCAATCTCGCCATTTTTACGCATTGGAACGGTGAGCATGGCTCCGCAGGCAAAACCCAGGGCAATTCTGTACAACAAGTTCTCAGGTCTTTTCACTGCGTCAAAGTTATAATAATGGCATTGATTACCAGAATAGTCTGAAGTGATTTCGTGAAAAATATAACTATAAAGCGGCACAAATCCAATTGGCGCGGTGCGCAAATCATTGACTTGCAATGCATTTAGATATGCCTCTGCGGCCGCGCTTTCGCCTCCAAGAACTGTATGAAGCCCCTTTTCCCTCAACGCAGTCATCAGGCTTTCCTGCAAGACGCGACCGTATTGTATCTGCCAGCCACCTGGCGCGGGAGAATGCTCATGAGCGCAGGAGAAACAATGGGGCGTCTGCCCGCCAAAGTCCTGGTCATATAGCTGGAACAGATCTATGCCTGAGGAGGCAATCCTAAGCACCTCGTCAATGATGTATTTTCTGACATCCTCCACGGAGAGGCAGAGGGACACGGAGCGGCGGAATGGCTTGAAATCCCATTCGCGTTGTGAACCGTCCTCCTGCAATGCCAGCCACTCATTTGGCGGTGGGGGACAAGACATGCCATTTGAATACACATAGTTTGTCCAGGAAAGCCCCGAGCCATAAAGGCCTACCAGATGTCCTCGCTCATGCAGTGCCTCCACAAGTTCAATGAAAGACTTTTCGCCACCAACTGGCGGCCATTGCGCCACGGGCGTCCATGCGCCTCGTGCATCCCAGCGCATGATCATTGCCAAAATCACGCTGTCAGTTTCCTCTGCGATTTTCATAAGATGAGGCAATGCGTTTATATAAGGCACAAAGCAGTTGCATTCATCGGAGAGGCTGCCTTCACCACGCACCACATAAGTTATGAACACGGGGGACTTTCTCACCCATTCGGGGCGTTCCCTTACCTTAAGCACACCAGATGAGAACACCCAGTCGCGATATGGTCTGGCAGCCTCCATCCAATCGCCTTCAAAGGGCGACACCTCAAAGTCAAAATCCCCCTGATAACTATCCATTCCGCAGTCATTCACCTCGATATGAAGCGAACAATTCTCTCTCCCATACGCCATGATCCTCTTTGGCAGGCATTTGGTGTCCTTCGCAAAGAACCTTACGCCCCCATAGTCATTGAAAGCGGCGATGAACTGCACCTGGCAAAGTCCTGGATAATGCCCCCAATATTCGCTGATGTCATAGTTGCGGGATGTATCAAAGCGCTTTTCTGGCGAAATCAGCCTCCCATCGGAAACGGGGTCCAGCACCAAGAAATCATCTGGAATGTTCAGCACGGGAAGCTCATAGCCTATAAGCACAAGCTCCTCGGGCATTACCAGCCGCCGCAGACGAAAATGAAATACATCACCCTCGCCCCGAACGCTTATTTCCACCTCAAGGCCAGGATATTTGCCGCAACCATCAAACGATATTGTCTCACCGTCATCTGAACAACGCCCGAAGTCATCCCCGCTCACGCCTATCCCGTTCTTGAACTTCAGCAGGAAAAGCGTTTCCGATGGCTGCAAAACCTGATGCCCGCGATAACACAAGGATGATATGGCGCCGCAATTCTCCTTGAACGTCAAGGTGGCCTGGGCTGTTCTTCGCATCCACTTCATTTTAGTTTGCCTCCAGCATTATCATCTTCCAGCCATATTTGGACATGGTAACTTCCAGTTTGTCTCCTACGGCAATAACCTTGCCGCTCAACGCATCACTGGCCTTTGCCGTTTTTGGCAAGGAAATGCTGACTTTTTCCTCATCGCCCTGGTTTCCAAGCAGAAGCAGCACCCTGCCGTCCTTTCGCTTGACAGTGGTGCATCGCACATTGCCAGGAGAGAGCTTGACTGGATTGCCTTCGTCCCATCCGGGCCATACAAGCGTGTCATCCAGTCCATATCCGAAATTGCGTACGAAATTCTGTATTTTCTTCCATTCCGCAGTCTGTGTCAATCCAGCATCTGTCTGGCAAAGCAGACCATAGCCGAAAGTAAGCGACAACAGGGTGTCAGTCGCCTTTGCGCCATTTGCACCCGTGGAATTTACCAGCACCCATGGGATGCAGCCAGTCTGCGTCCCCAGAGAATGCGTCAGAATATATGCGTCGCTAAAGCGTTCGGGGTAAGGAATGTCGCCATAGTGCATCTCCCAGTCCAGGGCAATGCCAGCAAATGAAAGCCAAGGCACCACGTTGCAGTCGGTCATATGTATCATGACGGCGGGCAAGCCCTTGAACGAGATATTCCTTTCCCATAGCATCGTGGCAGTGCGCTTCACCAGGTCGCGCATCGGGAAAATGGGCCAATAAGGCACCTTGCGCGGTGCTTTGCGGGAAGTTCCAGCCAAGGGGTCCTGCATGACCAGATCATACAGATTGTCATAGTAGATGCCCGTCCAATTCCTCTCAAGATACGGCAAGGTATGATGTAGCGTGAAGTCAATGTAGTCATCATCGGGATGGCAGCAATATTGGTCATTGAATGTCCTTGCCGCAGCGCCTTTCGCAAGGAACCATTGGCTTGCGTACATCTCCCGTTCTGGCCAGGAGGGACAAAGCGCCCTTGGATTGAAATAGCGGAAGAAATAGTCCGACGTCTTATGGAAACGCGCACCCTGCCACATACGAAGCAACAGGCGATTGTCAGGAGTTGCCTTTCCGCCCCAACGGGACCAGTTGTCATCATTGAGATTGTTCTTCTTCAGGTATTCCTCGGCGACCTTCTCCACCTCCTCTCTGGTTTTCCATTGCTTTTTCAGGACAAAGTCAACGAAACTCCAGTCATTGTTAGGCGACACATTAAGCCCATCGTCCACCCTTTGCGCAAAATGCTTGCCCCCGCCGTTGAAGCTCAAAGTCTTGCTCGCCTGCGGCACCCAGCTCGTATAGAACGTGCCAGTGAGCTCCCTGTAATGCTGCGGGACCTTCTTCACAGGCGTAGGCTGCACACCCATTTCTATGCTGAAGGCCTTGTCAATGTTTCTTTCACTGGAGAATAGATGCACCGACAAGACAGCAGTGTCGCCATTTCGCACCAGTGAAATTGCATTGGCGCCTGGAGCGCGCCCCCAGTTCTCGTCGCTTTCAGCAAACCAGCACAGCCCACGATAGATGCCTCCCACCCAGATGTAGGGGCGGAAGCCTGGCAAGGCACTTGCGGCTGGCTTGTCCGCCCGCCAGAGCGTACCGTCATTCTGTGGCAGGAAGCCGTATTTGTTGCGCCTCATTCCATCACCTAGGGAATGGAACATCTTCAATTCATTCGCGTCAAGGGGGAACTCCAGATTCACGCCGTTGAGTTTTTGAAGGCCATTTGGATTGAAGTTCAAGATCAGCTTGCACATCCCGTCATAGTCGTATTCCTGCTTCAGTTCTAGCTTCCAGCCAGGGATTTCCAGGTCATTCTCCATGACAACTCTGTCATCGGCCTTCTCCAGGACGCGCCTGCCAATGAGCTTGAAGTCCACGCCATTGCCAGTCAGGCGCACGGGTGCCCGCAGTATGTTTTTGCCATCTGCAATGATTCCATTCCAAAGTATCCCGCCACATTCATAAGAGGAGAACGCCCCTTCAATTTTATCATTGCCGCAAGCCAGTGCCTTGAATGGCGGCACAATGAGCCGCGCCGTGCCATAGCGCTTGTTCTGCCAGGCAAATTTCTCCACGCAAAAGAAGTCGCTGGCCTCCAACAACTTATCATCCGCCTTGGCGCGCAGAATATATTTGCCCACAGGCAAACCAGTCACATCCATCTGCGCCGTCAAAGCGCTGCCCTTGCCACTTGGCGCAGTCTCCTTCAATGCCTTGCCTTCTGCATCAGTCAATAGAAAGACAACATTCCTAAGCTGCTTCAGCTTGCTTTGCATCTCGCAACTCAATTCAAAGCAAAGCAAATCCTTGTGCGGATAAAAGGCGCCTTTCATCACCAAGGGCGGATCTGGATTCACGTAGTCTGGACCAGCCATTTTTCCGTTCTTCACACGAAGCCATGTTATGTCCCGCTTTCCAATGACGCGCTTTGTGTCAGGCTCCAGCCATTCCATTTGCAGAGTGCGCTCTGTCGAGTTGTTCATAATGCTGCGCAATATCCCTTTGCCATTGGAAATCACCTGGTTGAAGCTGCGGGGATTTTCAATTGACACAATCTGGGCATTCACCTTGACCTTTCCCTTGGTGGACCAGCTGATCTCATAGCCACTTAGCTTCCAGCGAGGTCCAAACCCGTCAAAGGAAAAGTTGCTGCCCTCCTTTCTGAACACCACACGTGCCGCCTCTGGATAGCTCCAGCATGCCTTCTCTGGCAGATTCTGATACTGGCGGCATACCTGTATTGCCCATTCCTTGTCAAAGCAGGCAGAATCCACACCCAGTTCCGTCCAGGTCAGAAGCCTGCTCCATGTCCAGTTCTTTCCATCCAGAACACTGCCTTTGTCCTCTGGCCTTATAATGAAACTGAGCTTTTTGGCGCCAGGGGGCGTTATCTCAATCCAAGCACAATCGTCCTTGGACAGCTTCATTGGCAATGCAGGCAGTGGACTAATCTGCGTGATTGAGATTCCTTCTTTCTTCAGCACCAAAGTGTTTGTAACGTCACGGATGGAAAGCCTTCCTGTCACATCAGAAACTGCGCCGAACTGAGTGCATCCATCCTCGCCAGGCACAACTTCCAGGTACATGGCATGCAATGCAAGACTGCACAGCAAAATGCAAATCACAATGGCAATGATTTTTTTCATGATGTGCCACCTCGTCTATTTTACGGAATCACCCAGTGAATTATACGTGTAGCCAGTGAAGAAGCATGGCGAGAACGACGGCGTGGCTGAAGTCACAGTGCGCGTCTCGCTTGGCAGCGTCATGGTCTTGTTTTCACTGTAGCTTCTTGACTGGGCATGCCCGTCGACGTATGTAGCGCAGGCACGTGCACTAACAGTGCCTGGCGGTGTATTGGCGCGTATCTCCCTTATTTCAGGCGCACCGTGCCTGAAGCCCATGGTGTAGATGTTGCCGTATGCCCAGGTGTTGTCTATGTTTCCGTCGCCTGCAAACAGTGCGTCGCTAGGGGCATACACGGCTGGCAACTTGCGGTAACGATCCTCCCTTGCACCTGTCAAATACCAGTTCAGGGTATAGTGAGTGTAAGTAAAGCCAGGCCTTGTTTCACTGGGGCAATAGAACGAGCCCTTGATCTTGGTGTTGCCGTAGAATTCCACGCCATATCCCGCGCCAACCTTAACCGAACCGCCAATGCTGGTTCCAGACAATATCACAAACCAAAGCTGGTCAGTGTTCGTGCCGCTGGGGCCTGCATAGCCGTTCAGAATTACGTCCTCGTTATCCTCCGAATACAGTGTCTGCGCCAATCCAATCTGCTTCAAGTTGTTTATGCAGCCAATTGACCTTGCCTTGTCCCTGGCTTTGCTAAGGGCTGGTAGCAGCATCGCAGCCAAAATTGCGATGATGGC
>JAFSTJ010000459.1 GCA_017450525.1 Victivallales bacterium
ATCAGTGAAGATGTGGACAACATGATGGCCGACCATCCAGAACTGGCACGCATGGATGCCATAAAGGTCGTCAGAAACGAATGGCTGAACGATGATCTCAAAAAGCCCGTCTATCTGAAGTTCCAGAAAGCCATACCTGAAATTGAGAAATTGTCCAACGATGAGCAAATGCACAACACAATCAAGCGCCTAAGGAAAGAGGCGGAGAATTACGGCAAGACCAAACTCGTTAGAAAGTTGAATGAAATCAACAGTTCCCACTCAGGAAATCAGCCGTTGAACAAATGGCAGATAATGCAACTCAGCGCAAATGTCACAGTAACCTCCGTTCCAACAATTTGGGGGCTTGGTTTCCTTGCCAATGAAAAGTGGGAAGATGCAAAGGCCTGGAAAGAAGTCGAGGAAGCTCTGGAATAAATGGAGAAAACTATGAAAAACACATACACGCTTTGTTATTTCTTGCTCGTTTGTTCTTTGATTATGCTTTTAGTCGGCTGCGCATCTTTCGACGCGACTGTTCCGGACGGTTTTGATCCCAAATATGAAAAAAGAACTTTCAGCATTCAATTCAATGATTTACACTTTGACACGAAGCTATCTTATGATGATGGTAAGCCGCACAAAGTAATAGATAAAATAGATGTTGAGGAATTGAATGGGATTTTCCAGGCACACTGCCGTTCGAGTTTTATTAATTCATCTCGCTTCGTCGTGCTTTCCAGAGATGTAAAAAACACCGATGCTAACCCCGCACAAATTCTAGTTAAGGTCACACCATTTATTACGGTCGAAACAGGAACTGGATACAAAAGAAAAGGCAATACGCTGAAAACAGTGGAAGGCTTTAATGTCCATACGCATCTTTTCGCTGAATTATCAGAACTAAACGGTCCAGAAAAGGGAATAACATGGAATAAAGCCGTGGAAATAGATGGTGCTTCTATCACTATACGGGCTCCTAGGTATTATAACGGAATGATAGACTACAAACCTAGTGACATTATGACCCAATCGAGAAAAAGCACAACAGATGCCATACGCCAGTTGAAAGTGCAATTGAACCAGTTATTTCCCATCACATGTCCTGTGGTAAATTGGATTGGCGAAACCTTCACTATCCAAGGAGGAACTAACGATGGAATGTCCCAAACGGATGGCATTACTCTATACTATGCTCGCAAAGGCGAGCCAATGGTTCTTCTGGCCAATATGAAGAACTCTATTATCGGAGCCAATGAAACGACGGTGACGGCAGCCTGCTGGAATGACAAGGATCCAAGGGCACGTCAGATAAAAAAACAAATTCTAAGTAGTAATAACTTAGATGCAGTCAAGAACTTGAGAAGATGTCTTTTTATTTTCTGTAACAAGCAATAATACTACGGACGTTATCGCACAACCACCATACGCCCTTTTTTGCGCGTATGGAGGCTTTCTCCTTTCTGCGGCGTTGCAAGGAGACAAAGATATGCCAGGTTCGATGAAGTGCGTCATCGTTACCCCATTTCTGTGGCAGGGCAAAGGCCCCGGCGTTATCACAGCGACGGAGGTAACTACGATGCCCTTGCCGTCGCCATGCCCAGCTACTGTGCCAATGCAACGCCACAAGCACAACATTCCACACTTGTCCAGGCACCATGCCGTGTTACGCATGGCAAAAGCCCCGGCGTTACGCACGGCGACGGCGAGGACACCATCGTTACCCCATCACTCTTCAAGGCAGCCGTAGGAACTGAGCATGTAGCGTGTCATATCGAGCATGAGGGTCTCGGAGCGCAGCTTGAAATCCAGAGGTGGCATGGCAAGGCGGTCGCATGCGGGACCTTTCTGCGTAAAATGCTTTCTTCGGCAGAAATAGAAAGACTGTGCAACGGGCGTGCAAAATGCCTCAAGAGTGAACGGTCCTTTGAAATGGACGTCAAGAAGGCCGTTGATGATGGCGTCATAGCATGTCCCGCCTGAATAGGGAGCAAGATGCAGGTCGCGGCGTCCGTCGTTGTCATGGATATGGACGGCCATCAGGCCGTCCCCCATGTCCATGATGCATTTATACTGATCGACCCCCTGCACGTTTGCATGGCCGACATCCCAGCAGCACCCGAAAAGCGGATGCCTTCCGAGTCTTTCGCGCAGCTCATTGAAGTCCTCGCCATCAAAAATAAAATAGGTCGGACAGTTTGCGGTGCAGGTGTTTTCCGTGTAGATGTGAACGCCAGTCTCCTCCGCAGTCTGCAGCAATTCCCCGTACATCTGAACGTTCGCCTTCAAAAAATCCTCGCGGTCGCCATCTGGACGGCAGACGGCATGAACAACCATGCCTGGTATCCCAAGCATTGCGCAGATGCGCATCTGGCGCCGCAGTATGTCCATGCGGTAGTCGTGTTCCTCGCCAGGCGCATACGCGGAGTTAATGGCGTGCGCCTGCACGAAATCAACGCCTAGCTCGCGCCCCGTCTCCAGAATTCCTTCTGCCCACTTCTCCCATTCATCGGAGCACATTTTCGACCCTTTGAAATAGGCGCTGTCCAGGCTGACGTCAATATGTTTGAAACCGCATTTTGCCAAAAGCCTCACGGACTGCTGGACATCGTCCTTTGCCGTGTAGTCGCAGAAATCACCTGTCGTGGTCGCTATAATCATTTAAAAATCCTTTTCTTGGGCTTGTATTTTGTTTGTGGCTTGTATTTTGTTTGTATAGTTCGTAAAATATATGACTTGAATTCATCTTTTCAAGCTCTCACCTTCGACAGAATACTATAAGACTATTACTGCCATGGAAATCCTCGTCAAGAACCGCAGTTATTTCGAGAGTATCAAAGGCACGCCAGAAGAGGAGAAGCTTCTGGCGACGCATCGCGTCATCTCGATACAGACCTCAAACGGCTACGACACGGAACCGCCCTTCTCCCAACACTTCTCTCCTCGCAAAACCTGCTGTGCATGGTATTCGACGATACTGTGAACAACGGTGGAAGGCTCTTCACAGAAGCGGATGCCAAGGCCATCTTCGACTTCGTCTGCGACGACACGCTGCCCATACTCGTCCACTGCACTGCTGGCATCGCACGCTCCGGTGCAATCGGTGACGTCCAGGACGTGTTCTTCAACCGATGCAAGACACAGAATGACGCAGACCACCAGTTTTTCCTCGACAACACCCCGCAAATAATGCCAAACACCACCGTCCATCGCCTGATGATGCGTGAACTCTATGCGAGGATTTGAAATGTGAAAAAGCTTGCCCCTCAAATGCCACAAAAAACGTGTTATACGGATTCTTGATTAAAAAATCATTAATATGTGCAATATTATCACCAGTTTCAATTAAGCAACTGGAGGTTTTATCATGGCATGGCCCAAGAAACTATTGACATCGGAGGACATTGAGAAATTGAAAACAATCACAAAAGGCGACAGTACAACTGCGATTGGATACCGTCTTGCGGCTGTCCGTGCCTATGTCAGGCATTCCGCAGAAGAGGTTGCCGCCTACTTTGACACGGAGTCTGAGACCATAATACGCTGGGCTTCGAAGTTCCATTCCAATGGTCCTAAAGTACTTGAGACAAAAAGGCGCGGCCATCGCCAGATGAAGCTTGGCACGGATGTCCAGAATGCCGTGAGGGACTGGCTGGATGGGACGCGGACCATGCGGGGTATCCCGTGCATTGGACGATCAGGCGTCTGTGCCTGGAGGTGCAGGCTGTATTCTCCATCGGGATTTCAACGGCGATGAGCAGCACGCTCAAGAAGATGGGCATAGTGCTGAAAAGACCGCGTCCCATACACTACAACTCCTCGGCGGAAGCTCGCGAGGAGTTCAAAAAAACCGCTGGCGAAGGTCTCAAGGCTGAAACCTGAGGGCATAGCAGTGGAGTTCGCTTTCCAGGACGAGTCAAGGTTCGGCACCATCTCCTCACTTGGAAGGGCCTGGAAAACCTGGGGAAGGGACTTCGAGGTGAAAACGAAGACAGGACGCGAAAGCCTGTATCTCTTCGGCATGGTGACACCCGAGGACGGCAGGCTGTTCACGCAGGACTACGACAATTCGAACACGGAGGCGATGAATGACTTCCTGCGAAAAATTCTCCGCTTCAAGACCGTCGAAGTTTGTCATCGTGTTCCTGGACAGGGCGGGATGACACACGTCTGGCAAGCTGGAGGTCCCTGCGAATCTTGCGCTTGGCTTCCTTCCCCCTGTTTCCCAGCAGCTGAACCCAATCGAGAGGCTGTGGAAGAAGATCAAGACTGATTTCTTCCACAATTGAATTCACAATGGCATAGATGATGTTAAAAACAGCATCCGTGAAGCACTGGCATCACTGTCAACGGCGACGGTGCTTGCAGCTACCTCAAGAATAGTTAATGATTTTTCATTCAAGAATCCATATTACCACCAACCTACATAAGGACATAGCATTTTATAAAAATGTCTTGTCCCCTTGCATTATCGTAAGATATGGATATATTATGTTTCCACACTTGTAAATCAACGTATGGAGTTCAAGAATGCGTAAGATTCCAGTAACATCTTGGATTAAGATGTTTGTCGTAGTTTCAATCCATCTGTATATTGTCGGAGTAATTATTTATTACTACAGAGAACCAATCATCAATTATTCAACAGCTGGTTGGGGATATGTGATGGTTGCCTATGGTTCATGCGTCAACTTTGTGGAAGATGTATGGGAGACGATACCATCACTGGATCAATTATCAGATGGCTTTTTCAATATACTTAAACTTAAGCCTTTTCGATAAGGAACAACATGGATAAAGAAAAAACGAGTGATAGTTATGGAAGTGCCCGATGGGCGAATCCCCAGGATCTCAAAGACGAGGGGATTCTCCATTTTCCTGCGTTTCATCAGAATCATCAGCAGCTTACCAACAAGTACTATAGGAAAGAGTATCTTGAGAGCAATTCCATTGCACGGTCATTTATTCTTGCCAGGTTGGGCGATCCTGCTGAAC
The DNA here is from genome assembly GCA_017450525.1 of Victivallales bacterium. GTDB lineage: Bacteria > Verrucomicrobiota > Lentisphaeria > Oligosphaerales > Oligosphaeraceae > RGIG3456. The sequence goes on from JAFSTJ010000459.1 coordinate 4,975, forward strand.
TGACCAAAGGCATACGCGAAGGATATGAGCAGGCAACAGGCGGCATGTTCGATGGCTTGCTGTCTCTTTTTACCGGCAGCTCCGCAAGAAATAGCAAGAAGAGCTATGATGCATCACAATATCTTGGCTGGGCCGGGGATGGGCATATATTGACGGTTGCTCCAACAAGATCAGGCAAGGGCATTGGTCTGGTCATACCCAATCTCCTGCACTATCCAGGTTCTGTGCTTGTCGTTGACCCCAAAGGCGAAAACTACGCGGTGACTCATAGGTATCGTGAGGAAATCCTTGGGCAGCAAATTGTCTGCCTTGATCCATTTCATCTCGTCCTTGACAAGAACGAGGTTTCGGACAGCATAAATCCCTTTGACGGAATAGTCGATTACAAGAAGCCCAGTTCAACCTATCTTGCTCAGAACCCGGAGTTGCTTGACGAGGCCAATCTGATTGCCGACGCCTTGATCATGCGTGGACCAGAGGAGAAGGATCCCCACTGGAATGACAAGTGCCGCACGTTGCTAAAAGGACTAATTTTAGCAGTGATGTGCGGTTATGGTCCCAATAAACGGCGTCATCTTTCTGAGGTTCGTGCCTTGTTGACTCTTGGGGTAAAGGGTTTTTGTAACCTTTTGGTTGATATGGAATTGGACAAACGGGCAGCTTCCGGCTTGTTGAGCCGTGCTTCCCTGGAAATACAGTCGATGGGTTCAGAGGAACTCAAGAACGTCATTTCCTTTGCGCTAAAGCATACGGAGTTCCTTGACACTCCCCTGGTTGAAGAGTGTCTTGGCGATCGTCGCCAGGGCTACAAAGGGACATACGATTTACGCGATTTGAAGATTTATGGTGGCGTAAGCATCTATATGATTCTCCCCCCTCATTATCTGACGCGGTATGTCCGTCTTTTCAGATTGTGGATAACAATGGCAATGGCCTCAATGACAAGGACCACCGGCAAGCCGGCAGATGGATGTCCTGTCTTGTTCATGCTGGATGAGATGGCGCAGCTTGGAACCATGGATATGATGCGTCAAGCTGTGAGTCTTCTGGCCGGCTACGGGATGTCGTTGTGGATGATATGGCAGGATCTTTCTCAACTGAAAGCGTTGTATGAACATGACTGGCCGAGTTTTATTGCCAATGCCAAAATACAGCAGTTTTTTGGAATAAACGACCATGAGACAGCCAAATACATTTCAGAAATGCTTGGCACAGCGACAATCAAGGTCTCTTCAGTGAGCAAGAGCAATTCAAGGTCCAAGACAAATACGGCATGGTTCGAGGCCACGAACTCGACCAACCAGTCGGAATCGATTTCGGAGAAGGAGCGCAACCTGCTATCTCCTGACGAGGTAAGGCGTCTCAATCGTGAAGCGATGCTGATGTTCGTGCAGGGGATTCCGCCCATACTAGCTGAGAGGATTTCATATTTCAAGGATTCGATGTTTGATTCCAAATATGATGCCAACCCGTATGTATAGCAAGGGAGACTGAAATGACGAAACAAGAGGAGCAGAATCGTGCTGTTTTGGAGTATCGTGATGCAATAAGGAAAAGCGTCGAGCATGACGAGCAAATGGGGCAATACGGCTATAATTCAAATTGGAACAGCACCGAGGCCGAAAGGCTTCGCGAGCGTGGTGAGGCGCTTGACGAGAACGAGAAGTGCGCCCGGGAACGGTATGAATCCCTCAACTGCCAGGAAACCACGGGATTAAGTTCCGATGACTACAGGCACCAGGTGATAGAGGAAGATACCAAGCGCAGAATGGAAGAGCTACGCGAGCAAAAGCGGGCGGAGCTTGAAGCCAGAATGCAGCAATCGAACGAAAACACGAATCATATCTGAGGAGAATCAAATGTCCGTAGAACAAGCTGAACACATACGCGATCAGTATCGTGAGGAACGCGAGCGAAAGGAAAGAGAGCTTGAAGACCATCGTAATTTCAAGAATGGGCAGCCGGCCACTCCCGATGAAATAGATGAACACATCAGGAAGGAAGAGCAGCTTGAGGCGCAGCTAGATAAAGCCAAGGAGGAGGAAGCGAAGGCAGAAGCCCAGGTTGCAGCAGAAAAAGAGAAGGAGAAGCAAGTCAGGGAAGCACAGGAACAGGCCGAAAAGGAAGAATACTCGAATGGTGGTTATTCCAAAGATGAAGAACACCAGCGGCAAGAGGAACGCGAACAGGCTGAACTCAAGCGTCAGGAGGAGGAAAAGATTCAACAGCGCGCCAATGACGATTCCTGGAAAACTGAAGATGTGAAACGGATGGAAGAGGAACGCGAAGCAAAACGCGAGGAGCTTCGTCGTCAAATGGAATCAGAAAAGAAAAACGATTACTCAAAATCCATATAGAAAAGGAACTGACAATGGCAGAAGACGAAAAGAAAGAAGAAGTACTTACCGCGACTGAAGACGTTGTTGCGCCTGCCGCAGAGACGGCTTCACAAGCTGTCGAGGAAATGAAGGCAGAGTCAACGACTGAAGAAACTGCGACAGCACCATCTGAAAAGGTGGAGTCCGCTTCGGAGGCACCTGTCCAGGCATCGGAAACCAGTTCTGAGCAGGAGGAATCCGTGCCTGCAGCTGAGGCCTCCCAATGCCAGCAGATGAAGGAATGCATAGACTCTGCGGTTCAGCAGATATTGACGGCATTCAAAGGGCTTCAGGAATCATTCGATGGAAAGCTTCGCTATGATGCGAAGAAACAGGAAATCATCGACCGGCAGTATCAGGAACTGTCCCAATTCAAAGCAGGACTTGTCGAGAAGGTAACATTGCAAATCATCAACGACCTGATTGGGGAAATCGATTCCGCGCAGAAGCTTGTGCATTTCTACGAAAACGCGGAGTTCAACGAATCGAATTTCAAGAAGTTGCAGAAAGTGCTTCGTGATATTCCGGCATCGCTTTGCGACGTGCTTGAAAAATATGGAGTCACTTCGTACTCCTCGACAGTCGGCACGCCTTTCAATCCCAAGCGGCAGCGTGCGCTCAAGACGACAGAGACGGGAGATGCATCGAAGGACAAGACTGTCCGCGAGCTGCTTCGCCTGGGGTTCGAGCAGGAACTAGAAGCCAAAGACGACCAGCCCCCCAAGATGAAGGTCTTGCGTTCGGAGATGGTCGATGTGTTCGTATTCAATCCGGCTCTTGCCGAGGCGTCATCTGAAGAGAAACAGCAGGAACCTCCTAAAGAAGCAGAGGAGCAGGCGGAAGCGCCATCATCAGAATCAAATTAGTTTTTCAACAACAAATAACAATCAAGCAGGAGAAATTGCATGTCAGATTCAACAGAAAAAAAACGTGTGTATGGCATCGACCTTGGCACCACCTATTCGGCTATTGCCTACATCAACGACGATGGCAAACCAGAGATCATTCCCAACTCTGACAACGAACGCATCACGCCTTCCGTCGTGTTCTTTGAAGAACCTTCGGAAGAAGGAAAGGTCGGGAATGTCATAGTCGGAAAAATAGCCAAGGAGTCTGCCAGAACCGATGCGGAACGTGTCATCTCTTTTGTTAAGCAGGAGATGGGCACTAGTTGGACGAAGGAGATTGACGGGATTACCTTGAATCCGGAAAAAGTCTCATCCTACATTTTGAAGCGTCTTGCAAAGGATGCGAAAGACACGGCAGGTCATGATGTTAAAGATGTCATCATCACGTGTCCTGCGTATTTCGGCGATGCCGAGCGCAAGGCGACAATTGCGGCAGGCCAGATTGCCGGACTGAATGTCTTGCAACTTCTGGATGAACCTGTCGCGGCAGCCATGCACTATGGGCTCAACAAATCAGAAGGCGACCGTACGGCAATCGTCTATGACCTTGGCGGCGGCACGTTCGATGTCACGGTTGTTGCCATCGAAAAAGGCAATGTCAGAGTTGTTTGCACCGACGGCAACCATCGTCTTGGCGGCAAGAACTGGGATGAGCGCATTGTGGAGTATTTTGCCACGAAGTTCGCTGAAGCAAGTGGTACGGACAAGGATGCAATATTGGGAGATGCCGACACCCTTTATGACCTGCAGTTGCAGGCTGAAATCGCCAAACAAGCACTGTCGCTCCGTACATCACACAAAGTCAGTATAGCCTTTGAAGGCAATCGCGAACGTGTTGAAATCACGCGAGAAGCTTTTGATGAAATGACGAAAGACCTTCTCGACCAGACGGTCGATCTCACTCAGAAGATGTTTGACCTTGCCGCAACGAAGGGTGTCACGAAGATCAACGATTTCCTTCTCGTTGGCGGCTCGACACGCATGCCGCAGGTCATGGAAATGGTCAAGGAGAAGTTCGCCTCTATGGTCGATAATGAACCCAGACCATTCGAGGTTGATGAGGCCGTAGCAACAGGGGCAGCGACATTCGGTTTGGTAAAAACCATTCAAGAAAAAGTTGAGGAAAAGAAGAATGATATTCTCAATGCCCAGGGAGCCCAAGATGGCAAGCCTGTTTCTGCGGAAGATGCCCAGAAGGCTGAAGAGCAGGCTATCAGAGACGTTGCAGACGACTGCGCTTTGCCAGTTGAGACGGTCAGCGGCATAAATGGTGTTAAGGCGACCACGGTTGCTTCGCGCAGTTATGGCATACGTGTCTTAAAGGCTGGTTCGCCAGTTGTGTACAACATGATAGTCAAGCAGGATGTCGTTCCAGCGGTATTCGAGCGAGAGTTCCCCGTGTCTGAGGACAATGCTGCAAAGCTACCGTTGCAGGTGTTTTCCAACAATATCATGGAGAAAGTCGCCTCGCTCGACGACTCCACGACTGTCGGTGATGCGGTGATGGAGCTGGAACCAGGAACACCCAAGGGCGCAATGATCCGCATCAAGTTCACTCTAACGGAGGAAGGTGTCCTGTCGTTGGACGCGACCGATGTCACGCATGGCAAGCCAGTCCATGCCGAGTTCGAGGCAAAAGACGGTCTCTCAAAGGAGCAAATTGAAGCTGCCCGCAAGGAAACAGCCGACCTTGTGATTGGGTGATTAATACGACATGTGCCTTTTCGCCCTCTGATTATTGAGGGTGAAAGGCATTTCAAAGTTGTTTTTGAACACATATTTTGCAGAGAGAAAAAAGAATGCACAGTGACAATCACACGATATATGGCATAGACCTCGGCACCACCTACTCGGCTATTGCCTTCATCAACGACGATGGCAAACCAGAAATCATTCCCAACTCCGACGACGAGCGCATCACACCGTCCGTAGTGTTCTTTGAAGAACCTCAGGAAGAAGGAAAGGTCGGACATGTCGTGGTCGGCAAAATAGCCCAGGAGTGTGCAAAGTACGAACCAAATCGTGTTATCTCATTTATAAAAAAGGAGATGGGCACTGGGTGGACGAAGGAGCTTGACGGGATTACCTTGAATCCGGAAAAAGTCTCATCCTACATTTTGAAGCGTCTTGCAATGGATGCGAAAGACATGGCAGGTCATGATGTTAAGGATGTCATCATCACGTGTCCTGCTTATTTCGGTGATGCGGAGCGCAAGGCGACAATTGCGGCAGGCCAGATTGCTGGGCTGAATGTTTTGCAGCTTCTGGATGAGCCTGTCGCAGCAGCCATGCACTATGGTCTTCACAAGGTGGAAGGCGAACACACTGCAATCGTCTATGACCTTGGAGGAGCCACTTTCGATGTCACTGTTGTTGCCATTGAAAAGGGCATTGTCAGAGTTGTTTGCACCAACGGCAACCACCGTCTTGGCGGCAAGGACTGGGACGAGCGAATTGTGGAGTATTTGGCTACGAAGTTCGCTGAAGCGCACGGCATAGACAATGATGCGCTACTAGGAGACACGGATACGCTCTTTGACTTGCATTTTTTGGCGGAAATCGTCAAGCAGACGCTGACGCTCCGCGTGTCTGCAAAAGCGACAGTATCTTTTGGGGGCAATAGGGAACGTATTGAGATTACACGAGAGACCTTTGACGAGATGACAAAGGATCTGCTTGACCATACTGCTGAACTTACGCAGGAGATGATTGATTTTGCAGCCACAAGAGGCATCACGAAAATAGATGATTTTCTTCTTGTAGGCGGCTCAACTCGCATGCCCCAAGTCATGGCGATGGTGAAGGAGAAATTTGGTTCGCTGATCACCAATGAGCCCTTGGCATTCGAGGTTGACGAAGCAGTCGCCAAGGGGGCCGCCCTGTTTGGATATTTAATAAATGCCCCATTTGAGGATATTGAGCATACACCTGGCTTAGCTGGCGACATTATCCCCCTCCCAACCGCCCGACACAGTTATGGAATACGTTTGTCAACGGATTCTCTCACAGTTGCAGGAAACATGATTAGAAAAGGCGAGCAACTGCCGGCAGAACGAGAAGCGGATTATCCAATGCAGGAAGGTCGTGGGGGCAAAATGTCTTTTCTCGTGTTTACAAATGATTTGACCGACAAGGTTGTGTTGGTAGAGGACATTAAGGAAGTCGGTGAAGTTGTAGTCAGGCTTCCCGACATGCATTCTGCGGAATCAAAGGTGCACATGAAGCTGACGCTGTCGGAAGAAGGCATCCTTTCTGTGAATGTGAGTTATCTCACGATAACCCGGTGCATGCGTGTCGAGTTTTGCGAAGAGGCCGGACTTGGCTACGATGCCATCAACAATGCAAGGCGGGACATCGCCAACTTGGAAATCAATTAGCAGGCGGAAAGGATCATTAACATGAAAATTGACAAGAAAATCGTCCTTGGAATCGACCTTGGCACCACCTACAGTTGTGTTGCCTACATCGATGAGGCAGGAAAACCCGTAGTAATCCCCAATAGTTCTCACGAACGCACGACACCCTCGGTCGTGTGGTTCGATGACAATCACGTCATTGTCGGAAGCGAGGCGAAAGGCATGGCTTCCGTGCAACCAACGGAAGTGGCGAGCTTTGTCAAAAGATACATGGGCGACGACTCGTATTTCTTCGAGTGCAAGAAAGGCAAGCTGCGTCCCGAAGAGGTTTCGAGCTATATACTCCGCAAGCTGGTGAAGGATGCGTCGGAGGCTCTTGGGCAGGAGATAAGAGATGTCGTCATCACATGCCCCGCCTATTTCTTCATCAAGGAGCGTGAAGCGACAAAGCGCGCCGGTGAAATGGCTGGTCTGAATGTTGTCCAAATACTCAATGAGCCGACAGCGGCTGCAATTTCCTATGGTATAACGAACAGCGGCGACACTACAAAAAACATCCTGGTCTATGACCTTGGCGGCGGTACATTCGACGTCACGATGATTCAGGTTCAGAAAGGTCGCATAGAGGTTATCTGCACAGGCGGTGACCATAGACTTGGAGGGAAAAACTGGGATGACGCCATGACGGAACTGCTCATCAGAAAGTTCCAGGATGAATCGGGGAATTTTGACGATTTGCTTTCCATTCCAGAGGCTACGCAGGATCTTATGCTTCTTTCCGAGAATCTGAAAAAGCAATTGTCCTCAAAAAGTGTGGCAACTGGTCGCTTCACATACGGGGGAGGGACATACAAGCTGACCGTGACGCGAGAAGAGTTCGAAGCTGCAACGGAGGATTTGCTTGGAAGGACGCTGGAGTTCACGGATTCCATGCTCAAGGATGCAGCGGGGAAAGGCGTTACACGCTTCGATGAGCTGCTTCTTGTCGGTGGTTCTTCAAAAATGCCGCAAGTTGCGAGGGCTCTTACATCCAAATATGGGGTGACGCCGAGGCTATTTGATCCCGATGAAGCCGTTGCAAAGGGCGCGGCCATCGTGGGTGCCAACTCGATTCTTCGTGAAGCTCTGGAAAACCGTGTCAAAGAATTGACACACGATGACGATTTCAGCCTCGATGTCCAGGGGAGCAACGACCAGTTTGCTCTTGAAACGGCTAAGAAGGAATTGCAGGACGAAGGATATTCCATTGAGGCGATTTCTTCTGCCCTCACGAGTGTCGTCAATGTCGCAAGTAAAACATTTGGCACTCTTTGCGTTCCATGTGGAGAAGAAGAAAACAGGCTTTTCAATCTGATATACAGGAACACGGCCTTGCCGACCACGGCGGTTTTCCCGTGTGAAACAAGGTTTGACAATCAGACAAAAGTACGATTCGAGGTTCTTGAGAATTCCGAGGATGCTCCAAGAGACGAGCTTGCCCGTAAGAAGCTCGACCAGCGTGGCGTAGATCCGTCCGTAGGCGTGGAGATATGGAAAGACGATCTCAAATTGCCGCCGGGGCTTCCCATGGGGTCTCAGTTAGAAGTAATCTTCAAGATGGACAAGGAAGGGTTGCTGGACGTGACCTGCCGACACCTTGAAACGGGACGGAGCATTCATAATGTGATAAGAACCGGGGCAGTACTCTCCCGTGAGGAAGAGGCGCAGATCAGGAATCGCCAAGACACGCTCATAGTGGAGTGATACCAAAACTACGCACTTGAAATAACCGTATCAGCATTAAGGAGATAAAAATGCGGCCGATTGGGATAGACCTGGGAACGACATATTCAGCAGTTGCCACGATTTCTGAAAATGGACAGCCAAAAGTTATCAAGAACGCCGACGGGGAGAGCACAACGCCGTCCGTCGTGTACTTCCCTCCTACTGGCGAACCTATTGTCGGCTCGGAAGCAAAGGAGTATCAAGCAGTTGGGGAAAACGATATTGCGTCGTTTTTCAAACGCGACATGGGTGACAAGGGGTTCTTTCAGATTTTCCAAGGGCGCAAGTACTCTCCGACAGAACTATCCTCCCTTGTCCTGAAGAAACTCAAAGCCGATGCAGAGGCAGAGCTAGGCGAGAGCATTGAAGCCGCTGTCATAACCGTTCCGGCCTATTTCAACAATGGCCAGCGCAATGCCACCATCGAGGCCGCCCGTCTTGCCGGCATGCGGGTTTTGCGGATAATCAACGAACCCACTTCGGCAGCGATTGCCTACGGGCTTTCCTCCAAGACGAAGGCTGGGACAACGACGATGGTGTACGACCTTGGGGGTGGCACCTTTGACGTCAGCATCGTCAAAGCATCGGATTCCGAAATAGCAGTTCTTGCCACCGACGGCGACCACAAGCTCGGCGGCAAAGACTGGGACGACCGCTTTGCTGCCTACCTTGCCGCGCAGTTCAAGGAACAATTCGGTGCAGACCCATTTGAGGACCAGGAGTCGTTCAATGACCTGATGATCAAATGTGAAAAGGCAAAGCGGGAACTCTCTCAGCGTGACAGCACGAAGGTTTCGATTGTCCACAATGGCGAAAAAGGAACATATACGTTGACGAGAGCGCAATTTGCAGAGATGACAAGGGATTTGCTGGAACGCACCCATCGCATCGCGCAGTCTGTGCTGAATTCAGTGGAGGGTCTTACGTGGGAGAAGCTTGATGGTGTACTTCTGGTTGGAGGTTCCACGCGTATGCCCATGGTTGCCCAGTTCGTAGAGGAAATGACAGGGCGACCACCACTACGTGGAATCAACGTGGATGAAGCCGTTGCCCTTGGGGCGGCGCTGCAGGCGGCAGCTGATCTGCAAAGCGAGGACGACCTCTCTCTTGAGGCGTCGTCCAGCGAAGAGTTTACGCTTCCCACCATCCGCGACGTCACCTGCCACAGTCTTGGCATGGTTGCGGAGAATCAGGATAGAACAAAGTATCTCAACTCCATAATCATCAAAAAGAATACGCCTATTCCGGCAGAGAATGCAAGCGAATACACAATCCGTGTATCCAGAAACCGGGAAGCCAACAAGCTTGAAGTGTATATGCTCCAAGGAGAGGTTGAAGTTCCTCTTGAGTGTACGGTTCTTGGCAAGTATGTGTTTTCCGGCTTCTTGCCGACAAAGACCGGCAGAGCGCAGCTGCGTGTGCATTATGCCTATAATAGGAATGGCACTGTGGACGTCCGTGCAGAACAGCTTAATGCAGAGGGTGGTCTTGCCAACCTGACGCTGACCATCGAGCCAGTACCGGAAGACATGTCTTGGCTTGGTCGTTCTCCGCTCGAGAATGATCCTCCGGCTCCGCCACCGGTTTCGCTGGTCATCGCCGTTGATGCTTCGGGCAGCATGTCCGGGGAGCCCATGAAAGAGGCAAAGAAAGCGGCTCTCTCCATGGTGGAGAAACTGGATCTGGACAGGTTCCATGTTGGCATCATGGCATTCAGCGACCAGATGGCCACGCTGACAGAATGTACCAGCCGCAAAAAAGATGTCATAGGAGCAATCAACGCCCTTGATGTTGGTTTAGGCTATGGCAACGATGCATGTCCGTTTGAGAAGGCCATGAAGATGATGGACAGGGGCGAGGGAGCAAAGTTCATCGTCCTGTTGACGGATGGTTGCTGGAGTTATCCCAAGAAGGCGATAGCCCAGGCAGCGAAGGTCAAGGATGAGGGTGCTGAAATCATCGCCATTGGTTTTGGCAGTGCTGACCATAGATTCCTCAAGACCGTTGCGACATGCGACGAGAATGCTTTGATGACAGACCTGTCGGGCCTTGTTGACTCTTTCTCGAAAATAGCCCAAGTGCTCTCCTCTGGGGATTCACAGCAAAACACTTCGTTGGTCATGCCGGATGATCCTGATGAACAGGAATCTGGCAAGGGAAAGCGCAAGGGATTTTTCAGCAGGTTTTTCTAAGACATCAAACTCACGAACAGACCGTCCAAAATGCAGAAAGACATCCCAGAACCAGTAGGCGAGGCCGCATCCCAATTGGGAATGGTCAAATGTCCGCAGTGTGGGAAAATGGTTAGCAAGGCATTCCCTTTCTGCGAGTTTTGCACATTTCCAATTGGTGAAATGCTGCAAAGAGGTTCTAGTTCAGAGTTTATTGCAGAAAAACTGAAGGAGGAAAAGGAACGCAATGCTCAGAAACGCTGCGGGTCTTTTGATTATCATAAAGCGACCCGTAGAGGTGTCATGGCGTTGTTGGTTGTCAGCGTAGCATTAGCCATC
>JAFSTJ010000460.1 GCA_017450525.1 Victivallales bacterium
GGGTTTCCTTTGACAAGGAGGGGCCTGTTGCGCAGTCAGGGGCAAAGGCCATATCTCCTGTCTCTGTGCCTGACAAGCCCACAATTGTGGAGGGCAGGGCAGGTGGCTTTGCATATCGCCTTGCCAAAGGGGACAAGCAACTGCGCTTCCCAGCCGCTGGAATTGCGAAGCCCACATCTGGCACGGCCAGCATCTGGGCGAAGGCGGAGAATTTCGAGCCGTACCAGAAGGAGCACAATGGCTGGAGCATAAAGCCCATCACGCTGTACAATTTGCATCTAGTTCAGGGCACCAAGTGGATGTCTCTGCGCACTGTCATCTATAGGGGCGCTGACGACCGAGGAATAAGGACGTACCTGAACACGTCTGAACCGCCGCAGCGCTTTGGCGCATGGGCCTCGTTGCCGATTCCCCTGGGCCTTATGCACCAAGGTGAATGGCATCTCTTTACTTGCACTTGGACGACGGAGAACGTGGAGGTCTATCTGGATGGCAACTTCATCGCCAATTGCTTATTGCAGCCCAATAAGGCCAAAGTCCTGCCAGAACTGAAATCCCCAAACGCAAAGCAGTCCTATCTCGCCATACGTGGGGACGGCAAGGAGCAGTCTCTTGAACGTGGCGAAAACACGGATGTGGGCGAGTTCACCATGTTTGACCGTGTTCTTTCCCCTGCGGAAATACGCTCATTATACTTGGCTGGGCCTGATGGCTGGCCTAAGCCCGAGCAGTTGGTCGTACTCGAGGCGGGGGGCTCGTTTAAGGACGGGCGTGAAAGCGTGCGCGTTGATTTGGATTTCACCATGTTGGAGCGCTCTGGAAAACATGGAGGCAAGCGCCAGGCGCAGTGGAGTGTGACCGCAGCAGGCAAAGATGATGTCATGCTCAAGGGCAAGGTGGACTGGACTGCGGAGAACACACGCCCCTCGCTTTATCTCTCTGGTCTGGAGAAGGCTGGTGACTATGCATTCCATTTGGAATATCCAGCAGAGGCGCCAGTCAAGATGAAACTGGCATTCTCCAAGCCTGATACATCCTGGGTGGGCAACCAGATTGGCAGAGAGGACACGACACCGAAGCCATGGCCTGCGCCAAAATGGGGCGGCCCTGCGAAAGTCCAACTTTGGAACCGCCTATATGACTTTACAGACAGCGCGTTCCCCAGGCAGGTCACAAGCAAGGAACAGAACCTGCTTAGTTCCCCAGTCGTCATGAAGACCATTGTTTCTGGCAAGGAGGCATTGGTGGCCGCAAGCATAGACAAATCGTCCATGCACGGCTCATTCGCGCAGTTCAGCGGAACACTGAATGACGGCAAGGATTTCCGCGCCAATTTCAAGACCATCGTGGATTTTGACGGCTTTGTGCACACGCAGGTGACATGCACCAAAAAATGCAAAGTGGATGGCTTGACAATGGACTGGACGGTGGCACCAGGGTATCGCGATGTCCTGCTTACGCCAAGGACGGACGCAAAGGAGACCGATGGCAAATACCAGTTGTCAAGGGACACCCGCCAAGTGTGGCTTGCCTCGGAGAAAGGCGGATTCTGCTGGATGGCTGACAGCGGGAAAAACTGGGTGAACAAAAATCCCGAGAAGAGCATAATCGCATCCCGCAAAACAGGCGTGTGCCACCTTGGCATCATTGACAAATCCGTGGAGATACCCGAGGGCACTACATGGTCGTTCTTCTTCATTGCAACGCCAACAAGACCCATGATGGAGAACGACCGCACCTGGCGTGCGATGAACGGCGGTAAAGAGGGATGCACCATTGTGACAGGCTGCTTCCAGAACAATGGCTATCTGCTCATCGATGATAAACTGATGCTGAAAAAGCGCAATCCGCCTGTGAATCGTGGGCTTGCACTGTACGCCAGTGCACAGTTCCTCTATTCAGAAAACCGCGAGGCCGCCTGGTTCTTCCGCGACTGGCTGGGGCACGGCTATTTCTACGGAATGGGAGGTCCCACCAGCATATCCTTACCAAGTTGCATAGCCACCTGCAAAACGGACTATCTTATCGACTGCGCGGCACGCTCCATGAAGTTGCCAGGCTGGGAATGGGTGGATGGCTTCTACTTCGACTGCACAGGCGTCGGCATTTGCAGAGGAGACAGGCATGGCTGTGCCGAACCTGATAGTTTTGGTCGTGTGTGCGGCACATCGACTATACTGCCATTGAGAGATTTCATGAAGCGGCTGTGCCGCCTACTGCGTCCAGATGGGCGCCATATCGGTGCTCATGGGCAATACTCGTTCTGCCCTGGCGTGCATGGCCTCTGCGACTACTGGCTTTCTGGCGAGGAACTGCGGGGAACAGTGATGAGCAAGGGGGCTGGGCTGTATTGCGATCTTAAAGAGGTTCCCCACGAGCATTTTCTTGGCACGGCTGACAGTCGCGTGTTCTGCAATGTCAATGTTCTGGAACTGCTCTACGTCAAGTCTCGCAAAGGCAAGGAGAAGCCAAAGGATGATCCAGGCGGTGTTCCAGGGCTGACGCGAATGGTGGCGGAGGACATAAAAGTATGCTGGGCAAGCGACAGCCTTTGCGGAAAGCGCCTTCGCTTCTACCAGGATGTGCTAAACAAATACCAGATGGACGATGCGGAATGCCATCGCTGGTTCGAGCAAAACGAGTACATCAGCAAGCAGGACGGCGTGAAGTTGACCTGGTACAAAAAGACTGATGGCACACGGTTGCTGGCCGCCTGCAACTTCACGGCCAAGGAGGCAAATATTGATGTAAAAGTCCCAAATGGCATCAAAAAACTGCATAATGAGGACACAGGGCAGGACATACTCCCGCAGGAGGACGGCACCTTCCGCATAACTGTGCCAGCATATGATTTCGCGCTGCTGGGGCATTGATGAAACGCATTGGGTTTTATTATAAACAACTTGGAGATTTTGCTATGAAAAAGAGAAATGAATTCACGTTGATTGAATTGCTGGTGGTGATAGCGATAATCGCCATTCTGGCTGCTATGCTTCTGCCTGCGTTGAGCAAGGCCCGTGAGAAGTCAAGATGCATTTCCTGTGTAAACAACCTGAAACAGCAGGGCACTGCACACATCATCTACACGGATTCATACGATGGCTGGGCCTTTGCTGGTTATGGCGGCACATTGATCAACATGTACTTCAAGGAACTATGTACTCAGGGACTTATCCCCATGAGTTACGATGAGTTCATCGACACCACGAATGTACATGTCAAGGGAATTACGGGATGCCCCAATGGCAAGGCTTCTGCCAACAAGAAGTTGGAATATGGTGTCAATATGCATCTGGCGGGCAAGACAAGCAAGAATTCGCCTTGGTCAAAGTCGAGCATATCCAGTTACCCCAATACATTGGCATGCGCCTTTTTCATGCCAGGAAGTATAGAGCAGGCATCCGCAGTTGCCTATTGGGCGGACATTGACCGCACCTGCACAAACTACGCCAGCACGGGCTATGGCTTCAACAGCTGGAGTTGGTGGTATTCCACCCAGGGAACAAGCGCCGGTGTCAAGGACACGGCGGAGACGACCACCAGCGGCTTCCGCCACTTGGGTGACACAAAGGCAAATGTGCTTCTGGTTGACGGGCATGTCGAAACTGTCACAAAGCGCGAGATGAACCGCATTCACACTGATTATTACCAGTATTCCAAGAAGAATCCAGAATTTTAAAGGGGAATAGAAATGAAGAAGATTGATGCAAATCTGGCTGAAAGAATAGCAAATGAAGTCAAGTTACTTAAGGAATACCGCAAGAAGGTGATGGATGAGACAGGGCACATCCTGGGTGAAAGTTGTGCGCCTGACGCGGATTTGTCCAGTCAATGCAAAGTGCCGCCTGCCGCAGCCGTATTCTATGACAGGATGGCTGAGCGCAGTGCCGCGCTGGATCAACTCATTTTCCAGGGCCTGCGTCAAATCGAGGACCCTGCTGACGCAAATCTGAAGGTGCCGCGCTCAAAGATCTGGGTGTGGGGCGGCCCCACTCCGTATTGGCTGGGTTCATTGGCGGATGACACCTTGCTCCAGGGCGCAGATTTCTTTGGCGCACCCAATGTGGTATATGTTGGCGGTCCTGTCAATGACAAATACCTGGCGCCTCTGGCAAGATTCGACAAAGTGATGGTGCAGATGACCGAGCAGTGCCGCGCTCCAGAGTTCCAGCCTGAATCCGATGCGGAATGCGCCGAGAAACTGAGCAGCCTTTCACTCAAATATCCAAACATTGTGGCTGGCATTCTTGATGATGCAACGCGCACTGGCCATAACAATGAGGACGGCACATTGAAACCTGAGATATTCACGCCTATTTCCGAAAACACCAGGAAGCACAATCCTGCGCTTCAAATGGCCGTGGTGGTCTATACCTGTGAACTGTATGGAAAATATGACTTTAGCAAGGTCGCACACCTGTTTGACAAGATTGTGCTTTGGTTCTGGAACAAGCAGGACTTGCTGGACTTTGATGCGCATGTGAAACGTTGTCAGGAGGTTTTTCCTGGCAGGGAAATCATGATGGGTGTCTTCATACATGACTACGGCTGCGCCGATCTGGGCAATCCACCTGAGTGCATTAGTTTCCAGATGCACAAGGCGGCCCGCCTTATAAAGGAAGGCGTCATAAGCGGAATAGTCATACTTGGTGACCGCGAAATACGCAAGTGGCCCGTCAGCACACAGGCCGTCCTCGACTGTCTGGAATAGGCGTTCATTTTTTGATTGCATAAGTGAAAAATGCTTTATGCCTATTGACAATTATGGTATTTTATGATAGAATGAAACAGGATTTTTATGATATGGCATAAATAACCAAGGAGAGCAAAATGAAAAGGCACAGCATTATCACGTTTGCAGCATTCGCGTTATTGATGGCAGGTACGAGTCTGAACGCACAGAACAACGACAGTTTTGAAAAACTTACCTGGGGACGTTGGGTAAACAAGGACGGCAAGGTTGATTTCAAGCACAATCCAGCAGAAGGCAAGACAGCGCCTGGCGCAGCAGAAATTCATTTCAAAGAAGGGCACAAGGTTGGTGTAAGTGCCTCTCTGTTGAAAAAGGTCCCTGTTGAAGAGGGCAAGACCTATCGTGTCAAGATACAAGCACGCAATCTTACGCCTGACATTGAGGCAAATGCCAGCATTGGAGTGCAGGCTTTCAAGGATGGCAAATATCTCCATGTCATCACAAATGGCACGAAGATTGCACTCAATGGGGAATGGACCGAGATTTCCACTGACTTTGCAGCCGCCAACAACTCTAACCAAATACAAGTTCTAGTGTCGGCAGGCGGTGTGCCAAATGCAAAAGTCCAGTTCGATGACTTTTCAATTGAGGAATTTGACATAAGCAAGGACTTCAAGGACGACTTTTCACAAATGAATTGGAGCTACTGGAAGACTCCTGGCTCCAAGGTCAAAACAGGTCATACAAGGGAAGATGGCCATACAGCCAAGGGTGCGGCGTATGTGGAAATACCCGCAGATACAGACGGCAAGAGCGCCTGCTTGCTCCGCTCATTCCCTGTGCAAAGTGGTAAGGAATACACCTTGCTGGTCTATGTCAAGGCAATCGGCTTGCCAGCAGGAACTGATATTTCGCTGAGCATACAGGGCCGTCAATCCAAGCCAACCATGCGCTTCTTGGGCACAGGAGTGCAGGGCGGCAAGGTAAAGGCAGGCGATTGTGCTGACTGGAAACGTATCGTATTCACATACAAGATACCCACTACTGGCAAGTGGAAGGACTGCGACAACATACTGGTCACATTGGGCGCAGGATGCAAGGCGCCAGGCAAGGTCCTCTTCGACGACTTCGAATTCTTCCTGAACGAAGAAGATGACTGACAATCCATGAGCACGGCCATTTGGCCGTGCACTCAGGACGTGGAATTTCCAAACGCCTACAGTTAAAGCGTCATGAGCGCATGGCTATACATAGCGTCCTTAGTGCATTGCATATAAATAAACTAAAAGGAATCCCCAAATGAAAGGCAAATCTCTCTTGTTAACAGCATTGTCCGTCTGTTGCCTTGCCTTCGGGCAGGCAAAGTACATTAGCCACACTGTAGATGAGAAAGCGCAGGCAAAGGATTTGACTTTCTTGGTCACATTCGACAAGCACGATGTGAACGCTAACTTTGCCAAGGGAGACAAATTCTCCACTACCATGAGGGATGTGAACTTGGGGCTGCGCGGCGTAATCGGATTTGACGGAAGTTCCGCATACCAGCCTGAGGTTGGCGAGGCATTGCGCTATAATGTGGAAGGAAATGTGGACCCGCACCAGGGGACGCTAATTCTCTGGACCGCTGGCATGGACTATAATCCATGCGATGCAAAGACGGATGGCGCAGGCAGGGGAAACATAGCAATTGCACACATCATGACAAATGACGGCGGCAAATGGATTGAATACCAGTTGTATGAATATGGTGACACCGTGTATTTTGACTGGCGCTGCTCCGAAGGTCCCCAGGGATGGGGCAACATTGGTCGCGTTGCAATTCAGAGGACCAAGATACGCAAGGGCGAATGGCATCAACTGGCGGCCACCTGGAATGACGCACGCTTGATATTCTACCTGAATGGCGAAAGCGTCAGTGAAACCGCACTGCCCGCGAAAGTCAGATTGTCAAAGGGCATTCAGGCACGCAACAACGCGGAATCTTTCATCGGCATAAAAAGCCCGTTCTACGAGGACAAGCACAAGTTCATGACCGCAGTGGATGACTTTGCAATATATTCCCGCCCGCTGACTGCACTGGAGATACGCAATCAATACCTGGCTCTTTGCAAGGAAAAGGGAAATGTTGAAATACAGGCATACTCCATTGAACTCAATGGCGTCAACATCGGGCGCAATGACAAAATTGAGCGCCTGGAGGCCTCATTTGACTTTTCCGCGCTGCCAAAGGAAGAGGCGGAAAAGTTGAAGGCTGGCAAACTGAAGGTGGACTATGTCCTGACTGCACCTGACGGAAAGAAGCAGAAGGGAAGCTGGACTTTTGCCGAGGGAGACTGCGCACGAATTCTCGATGGCTTGAACCAGGTAGGCAAATATACTTTGGACACTGTCTGCGGCAAGGAAAAGGTCAGCGCCTCTGTGGAAAGACCTGACTTCTCATGGGTGATGAACGGCTATGGTGACGAGGACGAGGTGCCTGAGATATGGAAGGACTTCGCATTGAAGGGACG
This sequence comes from Victivallales bacterium, assembly GCA_017450525.1. GTDB lineage: Bacteria > Verrucomicrobiota > Lentisphaeria > Oligosphaerales > Oligosphaeraceae > RGIG3456. Next base: position 7,204 of record JAFSTJ010000460.1, read on the forward strand.
CAATGTCACGCTCTGGAACAGAACCTACAAGTTTGGCGCAGGACCCTTGCCCGAGGAAATCACCGCATACGGCAAGCCTTTGCTGGCGGAACGTCCAAAATTGAGCATTGATGGCGTAGAGCCAAAGTGGAGTGCATGAAAGACCAGCAGGACAAATCGCACCATCACATTCACAGGCAAGGGAAAACTGCCCAATTGCAGCATAACTTACAATACGACTGTGGAATTTGACGGTTTGATCAACTTCAAGTGGAGCATTGACGGCAAGCCCGAAATAGGCAAAATGGAACTGACATGGAAAATGGCCCCTGAGAATCACCAATACCTGATGAGGCCTACCGTGGATGAAAGCAATGAGGCAAAGCGTGAATTCAAATATCCCACCAATGGCGGCAGTGCAAAGTTGCTGTGGCTGGTTTCCGAGAAGAAGGGTGGTTTCGCATATACCATGGTCAATGACGCAAACTGGGTATATGACGCGGAAAAACCAGTGTTCTTCGTGGACAAGTCAACTGGCGACTGCCGTGTAGAGATGATTAACCGCAAGGTACGCCTCCCAGAGGACACGCCGTACCAGGCACTTTTCATTGCCACGCCCACTAGACCATTGCCAAAACTTAACAGAATCATACAGTACGGCGATACCAGAGGCGGGCAAAAAATAATGATTAACGGCGGGGGAAGCGGCGGTTTCAATGGCATTTTCACACATGAACCACATCCGACTGACTTTGAGAAAAAGAACAAGACACGCATGCCAAACACGGCATCCGTTTAAGGTGCGTCTGGCGCACTTACCACTATGGAGCCTGTGGCGAACTATCTGCGCAAATACTGGGAAGTGCCTGGCGCATACAGTTATAAGATGCCATGGCATAGGCCTCTGGAAGACGGAAAATACAAAGTCGAACACTATTTCTCCCTGTCGGCGTGCTGCAGTGGCGTCATCAACGACTATACCCTTAATGGCCAGCACAAACTGTACAACCACAAGTACGGCGACAGAATATGGCAGGTCTATTACGACCTTTGCGGGGATGGCATCTGCCGCAACAAGTTGCACGGCTGTGGCTTCAAGGACAAATTTGGCAGGGATATCGGCACATACTGCGTGCTCTACAAAAGGGACCTCATTCGCAGGACAGTGTCATACGCCCACAAGCACGGCAAGACTGTCATGATACATGCGCAGAGGGACTACATCCCGATGATGACTGGATTGGCGGACTATTTCTTCCCTGGCGAGCAATATGGCTCCCTGCTGCAACGCAATCCATTCGGCTATGTGGACGAGGTGCCTGACATAATTTACCGTACGGAATTCAACAGGGATGTGCTGGGCATAGGCGTGATACACCTGCCAGCCCTGGGACAGGCTGACAGGGCGAATTTCCGCAAGGAGAACTACAAGTACACGGAGGCCATGATTTGCATGCTGCAAAGCCACGATGTTGATACTAGCCAGGACTGGGCGGCCTCGAAGCCCCTCCAGAAAGTCTGGGATGCAATGAGGCTGTATGGCGTGGAGAAGGAGGAGACGCAGTGCTTCCGCTACTATGAGCACGACACAATTAAGTCCAGCAATCCAGAAATACGCATTACATACTATGCTTGCCCAGGTGGCAAATACGTTCTTTTCCTGGCGAACAAGGACATACGCCCGCAGAGCGGCGAAATTGACCTGAACGCCATAAGGGGCGGCGACTACGAGGCCAGGGAGGAATACAAAGGCAAGCCCATTGAGGTGAAAGGCGGCAAGTTCAGCATCAAGGTTCCTTCACGCTCATTCAGAATCGTTGCTTTCCCGCCACAGTCAAACTATCCTATATTGGACAATATGAATGAGCAATGGGGCGCATGGTGTGGCAACAAATGCGATTCCGAATTCCTCCAAAGCAAGGATGGCGGCATAGACAAATCACCCAGTCTGATGCTGAAATCAAACACTACTGGAGGCGGCGCCTTTATCAGGCACCTGCCCATAAAGCCAGGCGAGAACTATGTAATCAGGGTCAAGGTCAGGCAGGAAAATGTGACAGAAGGCAACGTATGCTCCATTTCAGTGCAGGGCAGGGATGGCGCCAAGGTCGTTGCAGGTCCCATCTCAAAGAAAATCAAGGCCAGCGCCGAATGGCAGACACTGGAACTGAAGGCAAATATTCCTGAAAAGGACAAATGGCTCACATGCGACGGTTTGCTTCTGCTGCTGGGCACAAATGGCAAGAACTGCATCACCTATTTCGACGATTTTGAAATGATACAGCAATAGCAATGGCAGTAATGTGAGCGCCGCCTCGGCGCTCACATTATTGTCCTGCTCCATGCTTGCGTGCCGCTAAGGCAACCTGAAGTGGTGCACTTTTTAAATCTCCATCCGCACGGCGATGACTGCGCTTCCTGGTGCCTTGTCAATAACAAGTAAATCACTCTCCAGTTGCCATTTGCCCTCGCCTGGCACGGGGTGTTCTTCGTCCAGAATTTCCACAGATTTGATTTTTGCGTTGGATGGCAGATTATTCAGTTTTATGCGCAGTGTTGTCTCCTGCATCTTTAGCACTGAATACAGCAGGAGGCAGTCGCCTTTGTCATCTTCAGCGGCGATGAAACGGCTTTCACCTGGACCTTGTTCGCATTTTATTCTTGTCTTGTATTTGCATTGCAAATCGCCAACAGCGCATAGTCCATAGTAAAGCGGCATTGGCTTGCCGAATCTGCTGAAGCAGCCATAGCCGCTGTTTCCAGCCGTGTAGAAATGCGACAAATCCATTGGCGTGTCTTGCCAACCCGAAATCACGCCGGCAGTGAATGCTGCGGAATCCACGCCCTGCATCTCCGCAATGCCCTCGTCCGAGCCTGGTCCCTTTGTGATGTAATGCCATTCAGTGAGGTGCACCTCCGCATTTGTCCAGCCCAGGCTGTCCAGGAATGCCCTGGCTGTGAACGGCTGGAATCTAAGTCCCTCCATGTTAGAGCTATACTGATGCCATGATATGAAGTCAGGCGTAAAGCCATTTTCCCTGCACTTTTTCTCAAGACGCAGGAACAAAGGCATTGACAGGGACATCGCGCCAGGCCCGCCGAACTTGATTTCAGGGAATTCCGCCTTAAGGCGCTTTCCGACTATCACAAACAAATCAAAGAATTCGTCCAAGGACTTGCTCCACATCATGTGCGATTCGGGCTCGTTCCAGAATTCCCAGTACTTTATGTTCCAGTGATGGCCGTTTGCCCAGCCATGATTGTAATGCCTGACGATTCCAGCGCATACTTCCGCGTAATGGTTGAAGTCCTTGGGAGCAAGGGCTGTGAACTTGACCTTGGCATGGTCGATGGAGACGCCTAGCCTGTAGTAAATCTCGGGTCCCTGGTCCATCGTGTTCTTGAAATAATAGTCCGTCTGGTCAAAGAAATAGTTTTGGGGATCCTTTGGATCCAGATGCTCCAATGGGAAAATGAAAATGGTGTCCACGATGCGCGTGCCAGGATTGGCCAATATGGCGTCATGCGGCCTCATGCTGCTTGCGCCTAGCTTCTTGTAATACGGATTGTAGTCCTTGTTTGCCTGGTTGGAAATGTTTGGCCCGAGATTCACGCCGTACAGGGGGCGTACCTGCCCGCCTTTCTGCGCAAAGTCCACCACTGGCATCTCGCCGCGCTGTGGCTTCAATGCCATGCCCGCGTCGTGAGCGGCACCCTGTATCTGCTGGGGCGTGTCCAGCTTGGGTTGTTCAAGCCCGCTGTTTCTAAGCACGCTAAGTGTCATCAGCTTCAGGCGCTCCATGTCTGGTGGAAGCAGGTTTGCGGAACTGTATTCAGGTGAAAAATCATCAGAGGTGCTTATCCTCAGGCAGCCCATCACGTTATGAAGGTCTGCGCATCCCTCCTTGGTGCAGCAGTCATAATATGCGGCGCCCAGCACTGTGTCCATGTCATAGACTGTCACCTGAAACGCCACTTCCTTTTCGCCGAGGAAAATCGGCTCTGTAGGCGTAGAGAAATACAGTACCCATCCGCCTGGTTCGTTCTTGCCTGAAACCTTCACATCCTGGATTTCCAGGGCCTTTGTGAACTTGCTCAATGCGCCATTGGGATTCACCTGAAACTGGTAAATGCCGTTTTGGTTGGCGAATGTGATTTCAGCCGAATTGTCAAAGCACCAGCCATTGAATTCCTTCCTCATGGGAATGGCATTCTTGCAATAGGTCTTGCATTCAATTCGGACATGCATACGCCCCTGCGCCACGGCAAACCGAGCAGAAATGTCAGATGACGAGGCCAAAATCCTATAGCCCCTTGAACAGAAGCTGGTCACGGCTGGCATGGATTGCCAGTCATCCTCAGTGGGTTCCCTGTCCAATGGTCTGCATGGAAAGAAAGGAAGCTCGGAAAAGTCAACTTTCTTCTCCTTGCGCGGAATCTCGTAATATCCCATAAAAACTCCTTTTGTGTGTGAACAGTGGACAGTGGACAGTGGACA